>NZ_JBFNXQ010000011.1:0-76240 GCF_041018925.1 Geodermatophilus maliterrae | reverse complement strand
GCGCCGGGCCCCCCGTGGCTGACCCGCGGCCCGGCCGCGACCCGCCGGGCGGGGAATGTGCCCCGCCCCCGGAGCCTTGGCACGGCTACGTGACCGTCCGCACCGCCGCCCAGCCCGCTCCCCGGACCGCGTCCCTCGGGACGCCGCGGGTGGCGGTCGCTCTGGTGGCGCTCGCGCTGGGCGGCTTCGCGATCGGCACCACCGAGTTCGTCACCATGGGGCTGCTGCCCGACATCGCGGCCGGCGTCGGCGTCGACATCCCCACCGCGGGCCACGTCATCTCCGCCTACGCACTCGGCGTCGTCGTCGGCGCCCCGGTCATCGCCGCGCTCGGTGCCCGGCTGCCGCGCCGCGGGCTGCTCGTCGGCCTCATGGCCGCCTTCCTGGCCGGCAACGTGCTCAGCGCGCTGGCTCCCGGGTCGACGACGCTGCTGCTGGCCCGCTTCGTCAGCGGCCTGCCGCACGGAGCCTACTTCGGCGTCGCCTCGCTGGTCGCCGCCGCGCTGGTGCCCTCGGCGCTGCGCGGGCGGGCGGTCGGCTCGGTCATGCTCGGGCTGGCCGCGGCCACCCTCGCCGGCGTCCCCGCCGCCACCTGGCTGGGCCAGACCCTCGGCTGGCGGGCGGCCTACTGGGCCGTGGTCGTCCTCGCCGCCCTGACCGTCGCCGCGGTGCTCGCCGTCGTCCCGCGCACGCCCCGGCACCCCGATGCCGGCATCCGCACCGAGCTCGGGGCGCTGCGCCGCCCGCAGGTGCTGCTCACGCTCGTGGTGGCCACCGTCGGGTTCGGCGGCATGTTCGCCGTCTACAGCTACATCGCGCCGATCACCACCGACGTCGCCGGGCTCTCGCGGGGCGCGGTGCCGTGGGTGCTGCTGGCCTTCGGCGTCGGCGGGTTCGCCGGCACCGCGCTCGGCGGGCGGCTGGCCGACCGCGCGCTGTTCCGCTCCCTGGTCGGGGCGATGGTCGCGGTCCTGGTCCTGCTGCTGCTGGTCGGCCCGGCGGCCTCGGCCGGCCCGACGCTGTTCGCCTCGGTGTTCCTGCTGGCGATGAGCGCCTCGGTGCTCGTCGTCTGCCTGCAGCTGCGGCTCATGGAGGTCGCCGGCGACGCGCAGATGCTCGGCGCCGCGCTCAACCACTCCGCGCTCAACGCGGCCAACGCGCTCGGCGCCTGGCTGGGCGGCGTGGTCATCGCCGCGGGGTACGGCTACACCGCCCCGAGCCTGGTCGGCGCCGTGCTGGCGGTCCTCGGGCTGGTCGCGCTGGCCGCCTCCGCGGGGCTGCGGCGGCGCGAGCTGCGGGGGGTCCCGGCCGCCTGACCCGGCCGCGGTGCTGCAACGAGGCTGCAACCTCTGCCCTGCGGTACGACACGCCGGTACCGGATCCGCGTCTGCGGAACCTGCACTCACCCACTTTCCGCACCTGCGGGTGGAGAGGTGGGGTCGTCACAGGTAAGCGTGGCCTAAGTCACTCCCGCGTTGACAGACTCCGCCCGAGAGCGTCCGCACGGCCGGGCGCGTCAGCCCCCTGCAACGGAGCGGAGGATCCATGACACAGGTCAGCATGCGGGTCGACGGCGTGAGCTACACCGACGACGTCGAACCCCGGACGCTGCTGGTCCACCACCTGCGCGAGCAGCTGGGCAAGGTCGGCACCGTCGTCGGATGCGACACCAGCAACTGCGGCGCCTGCACCGTCCACCTCGACGGGCAGGCCGTGAAGTCCTGCACCGTCCTGGCCGTCCAGGCCGACGGCGCGGAGGTCACCACCATCGAGGGCATCGCCGGCCAGGGAGCTCCCGGTGCCGCGCTGCACCCGGTCCAGAAGGCCTTCCACGAGATGCACGGCCTGCAGTGCGGCTACTGCACACCAGGGATGATCATGGCCTCGATCGACCTGCTGAACGAGAACCCGAACCCGAGCGAGGCCGAGATCCGCGAGGGCATCGAGGGCAACCTCTGCCGCTGTACCGGCTACCAGAACATCGTCCGCGCGGTCCAGCAGGCCGCGGGTGAGATGTCGGGCGCCGCCACCACGGACACGCTGGGAGCGCAGGCATGACCGTCACCGAGGACCCGGCCACCCAGGCCACCGCACCGGAGAAGGAGATCGGCAGGGCGCGCCTCCGCAAGGAGGACGCCCGCCTCATCACCGGCCGCACCACCTGGACCGACAACATGGTCCTGCCCGGGATGCTGCACCTGTCCGTGGTGCGCAGCCCCGTCGCGCACGCCCGCATCACCAACGTCGACGTCTCCGCGGCCGCCGACGCCCCCGGCATCGTCGCCGTCCTCACCGGTCGCGACCTCGCGGACGAGCAGGGCTCCATCCCCTGCGCCTGGCCGGTGACGCCGGACATGGTCAACCCCGGCCACCCGTCGATCGCCGTCGACCAGGTCAACCACGTGGGCGAGGCGGTGGCGGTCATCATCGGCCGCTCGCGCACCGCCGCCGCCGACGCCGTGGAGCTCGTCGACGTCGACTACGACCTGCTGCCACCGGTGCTCGACATGGAGGAGGCCGTCCGCGAGGGCGCCGACCTCGTGCACGAGTCGGCCGGCACGAACACCAGCTACCACTTCGTCTTCGACGCGGGCGAGGCCGGCACCGGCACCGACACCGATCAGGCGTTCGCCGACGCCGAGGTCGTCGTCAGCCGGCGGTTCATCAACCAGCGGCTGATCCCGGCGTTCATGGAGCCGCGCTCGGTCGTCGTCCAGCCGCAGGGCGACAACTACACGATGTGGTCGGCCACCCAGGTGCCGCACATCCTGCGCGTCATGCTCGCCTCGGTCACCGGCGTGCCCGAGCACAAGCTGCGGGTCATCGCCCCCGACGTGGGCGGCGGCTTCGGCGGGAAGCTGCAGGTCAACCCCGAGGAGGTCCTCGCCCTCCTGATCGCGCGCCGCCTCGGCAAGCCGGTCAAGTGGACCGAGACCCGCAGCGAGTCGCTGATGACCGCCCACCACGGCCGCGACCAGATCCAGTACATCGACGTCGCCGCCGACCGCGAGGGCAACGTCAAGGGGCTGCGCGTGCGGCTGCTCGCCGACATGGGCGCCTACCTGCGGCTGATCACACCCGGCGTCCCGGCTCTGGGCGCCTTCATGTTCCCCGGCATCTACAAGTTCCCGGCCTACCGCTTCGAGTGCGACGGCGTCTTCACCAACAAGGTGCCCACGGACGCCTACCGCGGCGCCGGCCGGCCCGAGGCGACCTTCGCCGTCGAGCGGATCATGGACGAGCTCGCCGTCGAGCTCGGCATGGACCCGCTCGAGCTGCGCCGCAGGAACTGGATCCAGGCCCAGGAGTTCCCCTTCACCACGGTGGCGGGCCTGGAGTACGACAGCGGCGACTACGACACCGCGACGCAGCAGGCCCTCGAGCTCGTCGGCTACGACGAGCTGCGCGAGGAGCAGCGCCGCCGCCGGGAGTCGGGCGACCCCGTGCAGCTGGGCATCGGTTTCTCCACCTTCACCGAGATGTGCGGCCTGGCCCCCTCCCGGGTGCTCGGCTCGCTGTCCTTCGGGGCCGGCGGCTGGGAGCACGCCTCCATCCGGATGCTGCCCACCGGCAAGGTCGAGGTGGTCACCGGCTCGACGCCACACGGCCAGGGCCACGAGACGGCCTGGAGCCAGCTGGTCGCCGACTCGCTCGGCGTGCCGTTCGAGGACGTCGAGGTGCTGCACGGCGACACCGCGATCGCCACGCGGGGTCTGGACACCTACGGCTCGCGCTCGCTGGTCGTCGGCGGCACCGCGGTGGTCAAGGCCGCCGACAAGGTGATCGCCAAGGCCCGCAAGGTCGCCGCGCACCTGCTCGAGGCGAGCGAGGACGACCTCGACTTCACCGGCGGCCGGTTCAGCGTCCGCGGGACGCCGGGGACCGGCATGAGCATCCAGGAGGTCGCGCTCGCCGTCTTCGCCGCGCACGACTACCCGGAGGACGTCGAGCCCTCGATCGACGCCGACGCGACCTTCGACCCGGTGAACTTCTCCTTCCCCCACGGCACGCACATCTGCGCCATGGAGGTCGACACCGACACCGGGTTCGTCAAGATCCGCAAGTACGCCTGCGTCGACGACGTCGGCACGATCGTCAACCCGATCATCGTCGAGGGGCAGGTCCACGGCGGGCTGGCGCAGGGCATCGCGCAGGCGCTGTACGAGGAGGCCGTCTACGACGCCGACGGCAACCTCACCACCGGCACCTTCGTCGACTACCTGGTGCCCTCGGCCGCCGACCTGCCGCACTTCGACACGGGCAACACCGTGCACGTGGCGCCCGGCAACCCGATCGGCGCCAAGGGCGTGGGCGAGGCCGGTTGCATCGCCAGCACGCCGGCGGTGGTGAACGCCGCGCTCGACGCCGTCCGGCACCTCGGGGTGAGCGACATCCGCATGCCGCTGACGCCCGAGCGGGTCTGGCGGGCGATCCACCAGGGTGGCGACGGCGGGGACCGGGCCACGGCCGGGTCCAACGCCTACGGCGGCGCCCAGACCGAGACCACCGCCGGTGTCTCGACCCCCGCTTCGTCCCTCGGAGGTGACCGGTGATCCGCCGGAACGACTTTGGAGTGCAGCCATGATCCCCGCACCGTTCGACTACGTCCGGCCCACCACGGTCGACGAGGCGCTGCAGGCGGTCGCCGCCGGCGGCGAGGACGTCAAGATCATGGCCGGTGGCCAGTCGCTGATCCCGGTCATGCGGCTGCGGCTGGCCGCGCCCGAGACGGTCGTCGACCTCGGCGGCGTCGCCGAGCTCAAGGGCGTGCGGGAGGAGGGCGAGCACCTGGTCATCGGCGCGATGACCACGCACGCCGAGGTGATCGCCGACCCGCTGATCGCGCGGTACGCCAAGCTGATCGCCGAGGCGACCGAGACGGTGGCCGACCGGCAGACCCGCCGGCGCGGCACCTTCGGCGGGGCGCTCGCCCACGCCGACCCCGCGGGCGACCTGGCGGCGGTGGCCCTGGCGCTGGACGCCGAGATGGTCGTCGCGGGCCCGTCCGGGCGGCGCACGGTGCCCGCGTCGGAGTTCTTCGTCGACTACCTCACGACCTCCCTCGACGAGGGGGAGATCCTGGTCGAGATCCGGGTGCCCAAGCTCGCCGGCGACTGGGGGGTGCGCTACGAGAAGTTCAACCGCGTGGCGCAGGCCTGGTCGATCGTCGCCGTGGCGGCCGCCGTCCGGCGGGAGGACGGGCACATCGCCGAGGCGCGGATCGGGCTGACCAACATGGGTCCGACGCCGCTGCGCGCATCGGCCACCGAGGCGGCCCTCGCCGGGGCCCCCGCGACGGCCGACGCGATCGCGACCGCGGCCCGGTCGGCCGCGGAGGGCACCAGCCCGAGCAGTGACCTCAACGCCCAGGCCGACTACCGCGAGCACCTCGCGCAGGTGCTCACCCGCCGGGCGGTCACCGCCGCCGCCGGGTTGTAGCTTGACGAAGGACCCCCTCGCCCCCAAGGCACTCGCAAGCTCGTGCTGGGTCCCTGCGGGGGGGCCGTTCCAGTACGTCACCAGGCTCGGGGCGGTGCCCGGGACGGGGCCCTGCCCGGCACCGCCCGTCCCTCCCTCGGCCGGCCCGCCCCTCGGGGCGGACCGGCCGAGGCGTCATCCCACCCCGGAGGTCGCACCGTGCAGCTGGAGAACTCGTTCACCGTCCCCGTGCCCGTCGACGAGGCCTGGCGGGTGCTCCTCGACATCGAGCGGATCGCCCCGTGCATGCCCGGAGCGGCGCTGGACTCGGTCGAGGGGGACTCCTTCACCGGCCGGGTCAAGGTCAAGCTCGGCCCGATCAACCTGACCTACCAGGGCAAGGCGTCCTTCGTGGAGAAGGACGAGGCCGCCCACCGGGCCGTCATCGACGGCCGCGGCAAGGACCAGCGCGGCAACGGCACCGCGGCCGCGCTCATCACCGCGCAGCTCAAGGGCGAGGGTGACACCACGCGCGTCGACGTCCTCACCGACCTCAACATCACCGGCCGCCCGGCCCAGTTCGGCCGCGGCGTCATGACCGACGTCGGCAACAAGCTGCTCGGCCAGTTCGCCGACAAGCTCGCCGCCCAGCTGGGTGAGGGCGACGCGCAGGGCGACGCGGCGCGGGCCGACGCGGCGCGGGCCGACGCCCCCGGCTCGGTCACGGCGACCGCCACCGGTGTCGCCGAGGAGGTCGCCGCCTCCGTCGAGCAGACGCCGGGCGACAACGCCGTCGCCGAGGCCGTGCGCAAGGCCGGGACGGCCGCGAAGGAGGCCGCGGCGTCGGCCACCGACAAGGCCACCGGCAAGGCCACGGAGGAGCCGGCCGCGACGGCCGCTGGACCGGCGGCGCCCGACACCCGGCCGGTGACCGCGGTCGCCGGGGCGACCGACACCGTCTCGATCCCCGCGGTGGGCGCCACCGACACCGCTCCGGTCCCGGTCGTGGGTGACGCTGCCCTGGCCGCCGGCGACACCGCCCCGGCGGCGACCGACACGGCGCCGGTCACGCCCGTCGGTGGCACACCGAGCACCCCGCCGTCCGGGCCCTCGGCACCGCCGACCCGGCCGGCCACGGGCGCGCCGCCGCGCAGCACCCCGCGGCCGGTGCGGCAGCCGGCCGAGGAGCCCGAGCCGATCGACCTGCTCGAGGTGGCCGGCGGCGCGGCGATGGCCCGCTTCGCCGCTCCCGCCGCCGGGGTGGCGGCGCTGCTGCTGCTGATCACGCTCGTCATCCGGCGCCGCCGCCGCTGAGGCCGGCCCTCGAGTCGATCATCGGACGCGTGCACGGCCGGCCGGCGTGTCCGCGCGTGCCCCGTGCACGCAGCCGAAGATCAGCACCTGAGGGCGAGCAGCTCCTGGAGCCACGACAGCGCCGCCGCGGCCACCACCTCGGGGGCCCGCAGCAGCGAGTGGTCGCCCGGCACGGCGGAGACCGATGCCGTCGCCGTCCCGGTGAGCGCGGCGGCGACCTCCTCGGGCCGGCCGTGCGCGTCCGTCTCGCCCTGCACCACGACCAGCGGAACACCGGCCTCCCTCAGCTCCGCGGCGCGGCTGCGCTCCGGGCGACCTGGCGGGTGCAGCGGGAAGGCGAGCGCGAGGACGCCGTCGGCACCCTGGGCCGCCGCCGTCCGGCAGGCCACCCGCGCCCCGGCGCTGCGGCCGCCGAGCACGAGCGGCGAGGAGAGCGACCCGCCCGCGCGCAGCGCGTCGAGCACCGCCGTCCACGCGGTGTCCAGGCGCGGTGGTGCCGGGGGGATGCGCTTCCCGGCCACCCGCCACGGCTGCTCCACGCGCAGCACCCGCCAGCCGGCCGCGGACGCGGAGGCGGTGACGGCGGTCAGGTCGGCCGACGCCACGCCCCCACCCGCGCCGTGGCCGAGGACCAGCGTGCCGCGGGCGCCGTCGACCGGCCCGTCCCCGTGCACGCCCGCCGGGCCGAGCGGGGTGCCGACCAGCGCCGGTCCGGTCACGCCGGGGGCAGGGCGAGCAGTGCCTCGACCGCCCCGGCCAGGTCGTCGGCGACGACGGCCGGCGCCGGGTAGGCCGGCGGGTACACCCGCTCGGCACGGGGGAACCAGGCGCCGGTGAGGCCGGCCCGCTCCGCGCCGAGGACGTCCCAGCCGTGGGCGGCCACCAGCGCCATCCGGCCCGGCGCGACCCCGCAGGCGCCCGCGGCCCACAGGTAGGCGGCGCGGGAGGGCTTCCACGTCCGCACGGTCTCGCTGGTCAGCGTGCGCTCGACCAGCGGCGTGACGCCGCCGCGCTCCAGCCCCGCCTCGGCCACACCGGGCGAGCCGTGCGAGAGCGTCACCACGCGGACCCCGGCCGTGGCGAGCCGGCGCAGGACGGGCTCGACGTCGGGGTGCGGCGAGAGCTCGAGGAAGGCGTCGGCCACCCGGCCGCGGTCGCCGTCGTCGAGGTCGGTGAGCTGGGCCAGCGACGACTCGAACGCGGCACGGAAGGGCAGCCAGGTGCCGGCCACCGTGGCGGCGAACCCGGTCTGCAGCGTGCGGCCGAAGACGGTGGGCAGCAGGTGCGCGGGCTGGCCGAGCTCCACCAGCGCGGCGCGCACCGGCTCGAGGTCGAGCAGCGTCTCGTTGACGTCGAACGCGACGACGTCGGGGCGGGCGGCGCTCACGCCGTCGGCCGGTCGCTGCCGGTGTCCTCGGCCCGACCGGCCGTGGTGCGGCGCCGGCGGTGGTGGCGCACGTCCTTGGCCCGCTTGTAGACCAGGTAGCCCAGCCCCGCCGCGAACACCGCGACGACCAGGTAGTCGAAGTACTTCAGGTTGTCCTGGATGAAGTCGCCGGCCAGGACGCCGAGGCCGATCAGGACGGTGTTCCAGATCAGGCTGCCCGCGGCGGAGTAGAGGACGAACTGGCCGAACGGCATCCGGACGACGCCGGCCGGCACCGAGATGAAGCTGCGCACGATCGGCACCATGCGGCCGAAGAAGACCGCCGAGCGGCCGTGGCGCTCGAACCAGGCGAAGGTCTTGTCGACGTCCTCGGTCTCCACCAGCGGCAGCCGGTCGAGGAAGGCGTGCGAGCGCCGCGGGCCCAGCGCCCGGCCGACGTAGTAGAAGAAGACGGCCCCGAGGATCGAGCCCAGCGTGGCGAACAGGACGACCGGGACGACGTCCATCTCGCCGCTGCGGATCAGCACGCCGGCCAGGCCCAGCACGGCCTCGCTGGGGATCGGCGGGATGACCGTCTCGAGCAGGATGCTGAACCCCACGCCTACGGGCCCGAGCCTCTCCACGAGGTCGAGCAGGAAGCCGGTGATCCCGCCCTGGTCGGAGGCGGCCGCGGCGGCGAGGAAGGACATGGCCTCCACGGTAAGGGCGGCCCCCGGGCAGCGCCTGGACGCGGCCGGGGGCACGGGGGCCCCTGGGGCTAGCGTGCCGCCATGCGTCAGCGCCTCACCGCCCGGGCCGTCGTCGTGGGGGACCGGGCCGGCACCGTCGTCCCCGACGCCGTGGTCGACGTCGACGACGGCCGGATCGCCTGGGTGGGCGCGGCCGCCGACGCCCCGCCGGCCGGCGACGCCGAGGTCGTGGCGCTGCCCGGCCTGCTCGTGCCGGGGCTGGTGAACGCCCACTCGCACGCGCCGATGGTGCTGTTCCGCGGCCAGGGGGAGGGTCTGCCGCTGGACCGCTGGCTGCGCGAGGTCATGTGGCCGCGGGAGGCACGGCTGACACCGGACGACGTCGAGGTCGCGATGACCGCCGCGTCCGCGGAGCTGCTGCGCGGCGGGGTCACCACCAGCGTGGAGATGTACTTCTCGCCCGAGCGGATCGCCGCGGCCGTCGGCGCGACCGGCGCCCGCGCGGTGATCGCCGCGCCCATGGTGCCGCTGCCGGGCATGCCGCCGCTGGAGGAGCAGATGGCCGCCGCCGTCGACCTGGCCTCCGGCGTCGCGGACGACGGCCTGGTCGAGTACGGCCTCGGCCCGCACGCGGCGTACACCGTCCCGCTGCCCCTGCTGCGCCGGGCCGCCGAGCTCGCGCGGGAGCACGGGATGCTGCTGCACCTGCACGTGGCCGAGACCGCCACCGAGGGCGCCGACCTGCTGGCCACCCACGGGCTGTCGGTGCCGGCGCTGCTGGCCGCCCACGACGTCCTGGGCGGGCGGGTGCTCGCCGCGCACTGCGTGCACATGGACGACGGCGACCTGGAGCTGTGGGCGGAGTACGACGTCGCCGTCGCGCACTGCCCGGCCAGCAACGCCAAGCTGGCCAGCGGCGTCGCGCGGGTGCGGGACATGCTCGACCGCCGCATCCGGGTGGGCCTGGGCACCGACGGGCCGGCGTCCAACGACGGGCTGGACCTGCTCGCCGACGTCCGCCTCGCCGCACAGCTGGCCCGGCTCGCTCGGCGCGAGGCCACCGCGCTGACCGCCGCCGAGGCGTTCTGGCTGGCCACCGGCGGGGCCGCCGACGCGATCGGCCGCCCCGACCTCGGCCAGGTGGCGGCCGGGCGGCGGGCCGACCTGGTGCACGTCGACACCCGGGACCTGCGCTTCGAGCCGGTCGGCGACGCCGCCGACTGGCTCACCCACCTGGTCTGGTCGGGCGTCTCCCGGCTGGTCGGTGACGTCTGGGTGGGCGGCCGGCAGGTGGTGGCCGGCGGCGTCTGCACCGCCGTGGACGCCGCTGCGCTGCGCACCGAGGTGGCCGCGCGCGCCGCCCGCCTGGCCCGCTGAGACCTCTTCAACCGCACGGTTGACAATAGTGGCGCCGCGTCCTACCGTCTTCCTCAACCACTTGGTTGAACGAGGAGGTCAGCAGTGGCGGCAGATCCGCTCTCGCGGGTGTTCTCGGCACTGGCCGACCCCACCCGGCGCGACATCGTCGCCCGGCTGGCGGTCGGTGACGCGACGGTCGGGGAGCTGGCCGCCCCCTACGACGTGACCGTCCAGGCGGTGTCCAAGCACCTGCGGGTGCTCGAGGACGCCGGCCTGGTCAGCCGCAGCCGGGAGGCCCAGCGCCGTCCGGTGCACCTGGAGGCGGAGGTCTTCGACCTCATGACCAAGTGGATCGAGCGCTACCGGCGCCAGGCCGAGGAGCGCTACCGCCGCCTCGACGACGTCCTCCGGTCCATGCCGGACGACGTCTCCCCCACCCACCGCACCGACGACCCACCACCGCAGGGAGGCCCGCCATGACCACCACCACCCACGAGACGCAGATCGTCGCCGACCCCGACGTCCCGCTCGTCCGCATCACCCGCGAGTTCGACGCCCCGCCGAGCAAGGTGTTCCGCGCCCACACCGACCCGGAGCTGGTCGTGCAGTGGCTCGGCCCGCGCGGGCTGGAGATGCGCATCGACCACTACGACTGCCGCACCGGCGGGTCCTACCGCTACGTGCACAGCGACGCGAACGGCGAGTACGGCTTCCGCGGCACCTTCCACGAGGTCCGGCCCGACGAGCTGATCGTGCAGACCTTCACCTTCGAGGGCATGCCCGACGGCGTCGCCCTGGAGAAGCTCGTGCTCGAGGACGTCGGCGACGGCCGGACCCGGCTGACCGTCACCTCGCTGGTCGACTCCTTCGCCGACCGCGACGCCATGATCGCCAGCGGCATGGAGGTCGGCATCGTCCAGGGCTACGAGCGCCTCGACGAGGTGCTGGCCCGCTGACCCCGGCCCGCCCGCGGGTCACGCCCGCAGGGAGATCGTCTCCCCGCGGACGACGGCCCGCAGCTCACCCGGCGCCCGCCGCTCGGCGACCTCGCGCACGAAGTCGCCCAGCGGCGAGGCGAACCGGTCGTAGTCGTCGTAGTGCACCGGCACGGTGACCGGCGGCTTCAGCAGCTCCACCAGGTCGGCGCCCTGCCGGCCGTCCATGGTCACGGTGATCCCGAGCGCCTTCGTGCCGCCCAGGTGCGCGATCACGGTGTCGAGCGGCCCGCAGCGCTGCAGCACCTCGCCCAACCACGGGCGGTAGAGCGTGTCCCCGGTGACGTACCCGCGCCAGGTCATCTGCCCGCCGCGGAACAGCTCCAGCACGCTGCCCATGACCGGGGGCAGCACCCGCGCCAGCGGGCCGGGGCCGTGCACGCCGGGCACCGAGGTGATCCGCAGGGTCTCGCCGTCCCCGCCGATCTCGTGCACCTGCCAGGGGCGCAGGTCCGCCGTCGCCCGGAAGCCCCGCGACGCCAGCGTCCGGGCGGCCGCCTGCGTGGTGACGACGGGCGTCTCGCGGTCGATGGTCGCGTAGGCGATGCGGTCCCAGTGGTCGCCGTGCAGGTGGGAGAGCAGGACGGCGTCGAGGTCGGGCAGGTCCTCGGGCAGCAGGGCCGGGTCGGTCAGCCGCTTGGTCCACAGCCCCTTGCCCAGGTACACCCGCTGCCCCCGGCCGATGAAGTTCGGGTCGGTGAGCAGCGTGAAGCCGCCCAGCCGCAGCAGCGTGGTCGCGTTGCCGCCGAAGGTGAGGGTGACGTCGTCGGACGGGGTCGAGGCCATGCCCGCGACTACCCGGCCCACCGACCCGTGCAACTCCGCGGAGGGGCACGGGGTGCCTCCGCGGGCGCGGGGCGGGGCGGGCGGGGCTGGTAGACAGGGGAGGTGGCGGCACCCCGGGACGTCGACGAGTCCTTCCTCGCCCTGCCCCTGTCCGCGCTCACCGAGGCGGCGCTGACCCGCGCGGTCGACCTCGGCTGCGAGCACGCGGACCTGCGGGTGGAGCGGATCCGCACCCAGGCGATCAGCCTGCGCGACGCCCGCCTCGAGGCGCTCACCGACGGCGAGGACCTCGGTCTGGCCGTCCGCGTGGTGCACGAGGGCACCTGGGGCTTCGCCGCGGGCGTGGTGCTCACCGCGGCCGAGGCGGTGCGGCTGGCCGAGCAGGCGGTCGCCGTCGCGAAGGTGTCCGCGGCCGTGGCCAGCGACCGGGTGGAACTGGCACCCGAGCCTCCCCACGAGGGCACCTGGGTCTCGGCCTACGACGTCGACCCGTTCGACGTGCCCGACGCCGAGAAGACCGGACTGCTCACCGAGTGGTCCGAGCGACTCATGGCCGCCGACGGGGTCGAGCACGTGCAGTCGGGCTGCACGCACGTCAAGGAGCAGAAGTACTACGCCGACACCACCGGCACCCGCACCCGCCAGCAGCGGGTGCGCATCCACCCCCAGTTCACCGCGCTCACCGTCGACCGCACCACCGGCGCGTTCGAGAGCATGCGCACGCTGGCACCTCCCGTCGGCCGCGGCTGGGAGTACCTCACCGACGGGCGATGGGACTGGGACGGCGAGCTGGCGCAGGTCCCGGAGCTGCTGCGGGAGAAGACCAAGGCGCCGTCGGTCGAGCCCGGCCGCTACGACCTCGTCGTCGACCCCTCCAACCTGTGGCTGACCATCCACGAGTCGGTCGGGCACGCCACCGAGCTCGACCGGGCGCTCGGCTACGAGGCCGCCTACGCCGGCACCTCGTTCGCCACCGTGGACAAGCTGGGCAGCCTGCGGTACGGCTCGGAGCTCATGCACGTGACCGGCGACCGGGTGGACGAGCACGGGTTGTCGACGATCGGCTGGGACGACGAGGGCGTCGAGGCCCAGCGGTGGGACGTCGTCCGCGACGGCGTGCTGGTCGGCTACCAGGTCGACCGCAACACCGCCCGGCTCGGCGGCATGGCCCGCTCCAACGGCTGCGCCTTCGCCGACTCGCCGCGGCACGTGCCGGTGCAGCGGATGGCCAACGTGTCGCTGCAGCCGGCGGCCGACGGCCCCGACCTCGACGGGCTGATCGGCGGCGTGGAGCGCGGCATCTACGTCGTCGGCGACAAGAGCTGGTCGATCGACATGCAGCGCTACAACTTCCAGTTCACCGGCCAGCGCTTCTACCGGATCGAGGGCGGCCGGCTGGCCGGACAGCTGCGCGACGTGGCCTACCAGGCGACGACGACGGACTTCTGGGGCTCGATGCGCGCCGTCGGCGGGCCGTCCACCTACCGCCTCGGCGGGGCGTTCAACTGCGGCAAGGCCCAGCCCGGCCAGGTCGCGCCGGTCAGCCACGGCTGCCCGGCGGCGGCCTTCGAGGGCGTCACCATCCTCAACACGGTGCAGGAGGGCGGGCGATGAGAGGTGCGAGCGTCAGCGAGGGGGCTGTGAGCATCGCAGCGAGCGCCAGCGAGCGAGGAGCGGAGCAATGACACAGCTGACCGCGCAGCAGCTGGTCGAGAAGGCGCTGGCCGCCTCCGCCGCCGACGCACAGGTCGTCTACGTCGTCGAGAGCACCGAGGCCAACCTGCGGTGGGCGTCGAACAGCCTGACCACCAACGGGGCGATGCGCTCGCGCCAGGTCGTCGTCGTCTCGTTCGTCGACGGCGGGGCGGGGATGGCCGCCGGCACCGTGGCGCGGACCGGGACGCCGGACGTCGCCGAGCTGGTCGCGGCCAGCGAGCGGGCCGCCCGCGACGCCGGGCCGGCCGAGGACGCCGTCCCGCTGATCAGCCCCGCTCCCGACGGCGGAGCGCCGCCCGGCGCGGGGGAGTGGGACGCCGACCCCGCCGAGACCTCGATCGAGGTGTTCACCGACTTCGCGCCCGCGCTGGGCGAGGCGTTCGGCGCCGCCCGCGACCGCGGCGACCTGCTGTTCGGCTACGCCGAGCACGCCATGACGACGACGTACCTCGGCACCTCGACCGGGCTGCGGCTGCGGCACGACCAGCCCACCGGCCGGGTCGAGCTCAACGGCAAGAGCACCGACTACTCGCGCTCGGTGTGGGCCGGTGTGGGCACCCGCGACTTCCGCGACGTCTCGGTGGCCGGCCTGGCCGGCGAGGTGGAGCGCAAGCTCGGCTGGTCGAAGCGGCGGGTCGACCTGCCGGCCGGCCGCTACGAGACGCTGCTGCCGCCGTCGGCGGTCAGCGACCTGATGCTCTACGCCTACTGGACGATGGAGGCACGCGACGCCGACGAGGGCCGCAACGTCTACGCGCGCACGGGTGGCGGCAACCGCATCGGCGACCGGCTGGCCGCCCTGCCGCTGACGCTGCGCAGCGACCCGGCCGCCCCCGGGCTGGAGACCGCGCCGTTCCAGGTGGTGGGCGCCTCGTCGGGCTCGGCGAGCGTGTTCGACAACGGCATGGCGACACCGGCGGTGGACTGGATCTCCGGCGGCGTCCTCACCAACCTCATGCGGCCGCGGGCGTGGGCGCTGAAGACCACCGCGCCCGCCGTCGCCGCCGTCGACAACCTGCTGCTCGAGGTCCCGGAGGCGACCGCGAGCCAGGACGAGATGGTCGCCGCCACAGACCGCGGCCTGCTGCTGACCACGCTCTGGTACATCCGCGAGGTCGACCCGCAGACGCTGCTGCTCACCGGGCTGACCCGCGACGGCGTGTTCCTCGTCGAGGGCGGCGAGGTCACCGGCGCGGTGAACAACTTCCGGTGGAACGAGTCGCCGGTGGACCTGTTGGGCCGGATCACCGAGGCCGGGCGCACCGTGCGGACGCTGCCGCGCGAGTGGAACGACTGGTTCACCCGCGCCGCCATGCCGCCCGTGCGGGTGCCGGACTTCAACATGAGCTCGGTGTCGCCCGCCAGCTGACCCCTCGGCTGCCACTGCCGGCGTTCCCCACCCGTTGCCGGTACTGCAGCACCGGCACTGCACGAGGAACCCCGGCAGTGCGCGCCGCCCGTAGGGTGACCCCGGTCACGACGGCGGAGCGGGGAGGCGGGCGCCGTGCGCATCGGCATGCGGGTCCGGTACGACGGCGGCTTCCGCGAGGTCGCAGCCGAGATCGGCGAGCTCGAGCGGGCCGGCCTGGAGCTGGTCTCGGTCGCCGAGGCCTACAGCTTCGACGCGGTCAGCCAGCTCGGGTACCTCGCCG
Organism: Geodermatophilus maliterrae; assembly: GCF_041018925.1. Classification (NCBI taxonomy): domain Bacteria; kingdom Bacillati; phylum Actinomycetota; class Actinomycetes; order Geodermatophilales; family Geodermatophilaceae; genus Geodermatophilus; species Geodermatophilus maliterrae. The sequence goes on along the minus strand of NZ_JBFNXQ010000011.1, from coordinate 60,924 downwards.
CGGTCACCGACCGGATGGAGCTGACCAGCGGGATCCTGCAGGCCTTCACGCGCACGCCGACGCTCACCGCCATGACCGCGGCCGGTCTCGACGCCGTCTCCGGCGGGCGGTTCACCCTCGGCCTGGGGGCCAGCGGGCCGCAGGTGGTCGAGGGCTTCCACGGCGTCCCGTACGATGCGCCGCTCACCCGCCTGCGCGAGATCGTCGAGATCTGCCGGGCGGTCTGGCGGCGCGAGCGCGTCGAGTACGCGGGCCGCCACTACGCGATCCCCCTGCCGGCCGGTCAGGGCACCGGCCTGGGCAAGCCGCTGAAGCTCATCAACACGCCGGTCCGCGAGCGGATACCGGTCACGCTGGCGTCGATCGGGCCGCGGAACGTCGAGATGACCGCCGAGATCGCCGAGGGCTGGGAGCCGATCTTCTTCGTGCCCGAGAAGGCGGCCGGGACCTGGGGCGCGTCCCTGGCCGCGGGGACGGCGAGGCGCGACCCGGCGCTCGGCCCGCTCGACGTGCGGGTCGGCGTCCCGTGCGCGATCGGCGAGGACGTCGCACCCCTGCGGGAGCGGTCGCGCCACGAGCTGGCGCTCTACCTGGGCGGGATGGGCGCCCGCGGCAGGAACTTCTACAACGAGCTCGCCGTCCGCTACGGCTTCGGCGACGCCGCGGCCACCGTGCAGGACCTCTACCTGGCCGGCCGCAAGGACGAGGCCGCCGCGGCCGTCCCGGACGGGCTCGTCGAGGCCACCTCGCTGGTCGGTCCGCGGGGGTGGGTGGCCGAGCGGCTGGTCGCCCTCCGTGGCGCCGGCGTCACCACGCTGGTCGCCTCCCTGGTCCAGCCGGAGCGCCGTGACCGGCTGCGGACGGTCGAGCAGCTCCGGGAGCTCGCCGGCGACCTCTGACGTCCGGCTAGCGTGCGGTCCCGGGTGCTCCGCCGGGGAGCGCCGGGATGGAGACCAGCCGTGACCGATGCCCAGCCGACGACCGCTCCGGAGCCGACCGTGCCCGAGGGGCTCACCGTGGCGGTGCTCGGGGGCACCGGGCCGCAGGGACGCGGGCTGGCGCGACGGTTCGCCGCGGCCGGCGTGCGCGTCGTCCTCGGCAGCCGCGACGCGGAGCGCGCGCAGGCCACCGCGTCCGACCTGGCCGCGGCCACCGGCGGGGACGTCACCGGGGCGGACAACCGCGGCGCCGCCCGCGCCGGGGACGTCGTCGTCGTCGCGGTGCCCTGGGACGGCCACGCCGACCTGCTCGCCGGCCTGCGCGAGGACCTCGCCGGCCGCGTCGTCGTCGACTGCGTCAACCCGCTGGGGTTCGACAAGCGGGGCGCCTTCGCCCTCGCCGTCCCCGAGGGCTCGGCCGCCGAGCAGGCCGCGGCGCTGCTGCCCGACAGCCGGGTCGTGGCCGCGTTCCACCACGTCAGCGCCGTCCTGCTCGAGGACCCCGGGGTGACGACGGTGGACACCGACGTCCTGGTCCTCGGCGAGGACCGCGAGGCCACCGACCTGGTCCAGGCCCTGGCCGGGCTGGTGCCGGGCATGCGCGGGGTCTACGCCGGGCGGCTGCGCAACGCCCACCAGGTGGAGGCGCTGACCGCCAACCTGATCAGCGTCAACCGCCGGTACAAGGCGCACGCCGGGCTGCGCGTGACCGACGTCTGAGCCGCGCGGCGCCTGGGGCGCATGTGACGACGGCGTTAAAAGACGCTTGGTTACCGCACGGCTGCCGCGCTCAAACACGGTTCGCCGATTACTTTCTCCGGCAACCGCAGCAGGCCCTCAGGGACGGGGGCGTCGAGGGGAGCGCCTCATGACCCGCAGCCAGAAGCCCTCCGTCTTCCAGGTCGGCCGGATCTGGGACGACGGCAACACGGTCGTCGTCTCCGGGTGGGGCATCGGGCTGTGCGCCTCCGCCTGCCCCTGCCACCGCCACCCGATCGCGGGGCACCTCGCCATCGACGAGGACCAGTCCGGCGGCACGCTGGGCCTGCGCAGCTTCCGTGAGGACGGCTGCGACTGCTGCGAGCCGTGGACCGCCGACGAGCTCTCCGGCGTCCTCCGTGACCTGCAGCGCCTGGCCGGCCTGGACGCCGAGGAGCCCCTCGCCGGCTGACGGACCCGCCTGCCCCGCTGCTCGCACGCTCGCGGCGGGACCCCGCAGGAGGGCCGCCCGTCCTCCCCGCGACGGGGTCGGCGTCCTCGCCTTTCGCGCGCGGGAGGCCGGGTACGGCCCGGGCATGTTGGGACGAGCGGCTCTGCGCGGTGCCCTGGCCGGACTGGCCGGCACCGCGGCGATGACCCTGGCCGAGAAGGCCGAGCAACAGGTGACGGGGCGGCCGGACAGCTACGTGCCGGGGCGCACCCTCATCGCCCTCACCACCCGCCGGCGGCTGCCCGGGTCGGCGCGCCCGCCGGTCATCAACCACCTCATGCACTGGGGCACCGGCGCCACCGTCGGCGCCCTGCGGGGCATCTGGTCGGCCAGCGGGCTGCGTGGCTGGCGCGCCTCGGCGTGGCACACCTCGGTCCGGCTGGCCACCGACCAGACCCTGGAGAACGCCACCGGCGTCGGCAGCCCACCGTGGACGTGGTCGCGCCAGGACCAGGTCGTCGACCTCGCCGGCAAGGCCGTCTACTCGTTCGTCACCGGCGCGGTTGCCGACCGGCTAGTGCCCCTCGCCCCCGACCGGCGCCACTGACACGCGCCACCGACAGGACCGGGCCGTCGCGGGACGGCTGACGCCCCTGGGGCGGGTGTGACGGGTGTGCCGTCCGCCGCCGGGGGAGCCCGCGCGCCGTCATCACCCTCCGCTTTCCTCCTCCCTACCGTCCGTACGGACCGACAGGGAGCCGCCACCGGCGGCAGGGGGGACGGGGAACGTGCGCCGCAACCGGACGACGGGCCACCGCTGGGCAGGTGCGGTCGTCGCCGCCACCGCCCTGCTCGCCCTGGCGCTCGCCCCCGCCACCGCGTCGGCCGCCCCCTCGACCGCCGACGAGGCCGCGCAGCTGGTCGAGGAGACCGGCCGGCAGCTCACCGCGCTCGACGAGCAGGTGCACCAGGCCGAGCTCACCGTGCAGGCGCAGCAGCAGGTCGCCGCCGACGCCGAGCGGGCCGCGGAGGAGGCCGAGTCGACGCTGGCGCGGTACGAGCCGCGGATCCGCGCCATCGCGCAGAGCGGCTACACCGGGAGCACCCAGTCCCGCGTGGCCGCCTTCCTCGGCAGCGCGTCCGCCGACGACCTGGTCGACCAGATGACCACGCTGGACCTCATCGCCGACCACACCGAGGGCGTGCTCACCGAGGTCGCCGCCGCCCAGGCCGCGGCCGAGGAGGCCCGCGCGGCCGCCGACGCCGCCACGGCCGAGGCCAGCGCGACCCTGGCCGCCCTCCACGACCAGCAGGCGCAGGTGCAGCAGCAGGTCGACGCCTACGAGGCCGACTTCGCACGGCTCTCGGCCGCCGAGCAGACCGTGGTCACCACCGCGCTGGCCGGGCCCACGCTGGCCGCGCCGTCGGCCGCCGCCGCCGTGGCCGCCGCCCCCGGACCGGCCGCCGCCGTCGCCGTGCAGACCGCGCTCGGCCAGATCGGCGACCCGTACGTGTGGGGGTCGTCCGGCCCGGACGGCTTCGACTGCTCGGGACTGACGCAGTACGCCTACGCCGCGGCCGGCATCTCACTGCCGCACTCCAGCGGCGCCCAGTCGCAGCTGGGGACCCCGGTCGCCCGCGCCGACCTGATGCCCGGCGACATCGTCTACTTCTACTCGCCGGTCAGCCACGTCGGCATCTACGTCGGCGACGGCAAGATGGTGCACGCCCGCACCTTCGGCCAGCCGGTCGCGGTGACCAGCGTCGACCAGTCCGGCTACCGGGGCGCGGTCCGCGTCGCCTGAGGGCGCGTCGCAGCGGGGCCGTCCGTGCCCGCGTGACCCATGGTCGCCGGCGTCGTCCTCGTGCTGCTGTGGCGCCGGCGGGACGCGCGCGCCTGGGCCGAGCGGGCCCACCGTGGCCGGCGTCAGTACGGCCGGCGGCCCTCCGCCAGCATCGTGACCAGCGCGGCGATGCGCTTGGCGCGCGTGGCCGGGGTGGCCGCGGTGTGCACCCGGTGGAGGACGGCGTAGCGGTTGCGCCCGTCCAGCCCGTCGAAGGCCCGCTGTGCCGCGGGCTCGGCGGCCAGCGCGGCGGTGAGGTCGTCGGGGACGGTGATGGTCGCCGGCCCGGCGTAGGCCCGGTCCCACCGGCCGTCGGCCCGCGCCGCCTCGACCTGGGCCAGTCCCGCCGGGCGCATCCGGCCGGCCGCGGTCAGCGCCTCGACGGCGGTGACGTTCTTCTGCGACCACACGCTGCGCGGCCGGCGCGGCGTGACCCGCATCAGGTACCAGTGGTCGTCGAGGCGGTTGCTGCGGCCGTCGATCCAGCCGAAGCACAGCAGCGACTCGACCATCTCGGCGTGGGTCAGCGACGGCACCCCGGCACCCTTCTTGGCCAGCTTCACGTAGCAGCCCGGCGCGGTGGCGTGCTCGGCCTCCAGCCACGCCTCGAACGCGGCCTGGTCGGCGAAGGCCAGCACGGGCAGGTCGGTCGGGACCGTCACGGGGCGATCCTGACCCGGCCGCGGCTCCCCGTCCAGGGTCCGGGAGTGAAGCGTCCTTGACACCCCGCCCCGCCGCCTGCTGCACTCACCGAGTGTCAAGCCCACTTGTCAGGAGGTCCGTCGTGGCCCTGCGTCACACCGCCGCCGTGGTCACCGGTGTCCTGGTCGCGGCCGGGCTCGGGCTGCTCGCGGGGGTCCTCGGGGACGACGACCAGTTCTGGCTGCGGACCACGGTCTTCGCCGCCTGCACGCTCGGACCGGCCTACGGGCTCGGCTGGCTGCTGTTCGTCTCCGGCAGCGCCGGTCCGGACGCCGTTCTCCACCCGGAGGAGAACGTCGAGCACGGGTGGTGGCAGCGCAGCGCGTCGGGCTCCTTCCTGGACCTCCTGGTCGTCCTGGGACTGGCCGCGACGGCCCTGGCGGTCACCGGCCTGCGGCTGGACGCGGGCTCCGTGCTCGCCGCCCTGATCGTCGTCGCGCTCGCCGACGTCACGGTCCGCATGGCGGTGCTGAGCCGGCGCGAGGCCTGAGATCGCGGTGCGCAACGACCTGGCCGAGCGGCGGTCCGAGCGCGGCTGGTCGCAGGGCCGGCTGGCCGAGGAGCTGGGCGTCTCGCGGCAGACGGTGATCTCGCTGGAGAAGGGCCGCTTCGACCCCAGCCTGCCGCTGGCCTTCCGCATCGCCGCGCTGTTCGGCTGCCGGATCGAGGACGTCTTCACCCCCGACGGGTGACCGACCGCCGCGCGTGCGCCAGGGTGGACCCGTGGAGCCCGATCAGCACGACGTCCCGGCCGCGGACGTCTACACCGCCGACCTCGAGCCGCGCCCGGGCGGCCCGCTGCTGCGCCGCGCCCGGGTGGCCGCCGCCTTCGTCGCCGAGCTGGCGTGGGGCCTGCTCCCGGGCCCCTCGGTCAGCGACGTCGTCGTCCGGCGGCGGGACGACGGCGCCGAGGTGCTGCGCGTCCCGGCCGGGGACCCCGTCGTCCCCGGGGACCTGCTGCGCTACGTCCGGGAGCAGCTCGAGGTCCTCGGACCCGAGGAGTTCGTGCAGGACTGGCAGCCCCGGGTGCGCTGAGCCGGCGTCCCCCAGCGGGTGGTGCGCGGCTGTGCTGGGGTGGGGTCGTGGCGGACAACTACATCGCGGAACTGGAGTTCGGCGCGCCGGCCATCGACGACGAGGCCTTCGTGGCGCCGACGGCGGTGGTGGTCGGCGCGGTGACCATGGGGCCGCGCTCGAGCATCTGGTACGGCGCGGTCGCCCGGGCCGATACAGAGGTCATCGAGATCGGTGAGGGCTCCAACGTCCAGGACGGCAGCACGCTGCACTCCGACCCCGGCTTCCCGCTCGTCGTCGGCCGCGGGGTGACCGTCGGGCACCGGGTGGTGCTGCACGGCGCGCGCGTCGACGACGACGTCCTGGTCGGCATGGGCAGCGTGGTCATGAACGGCGCGCACATCGGCTCGGGGTCCATCGTGGCCGCCGGGGCCGTCGTCACCCAGGGCACGCAGGTGCCGCCCGGGTCGCTGGTGGCCGGCGTCCCGGCGAAGGTGATCCGGCAGGCCACCGACGACGACCTCACCCACATCCGGCTCAACGCGCGCAGCTACACCGAGCGGCTGCCCGCGGCGCGGCGGGTGCGGCCGGTGGTGCGCCGTCCGCTGCCCCCGGCCGGGCACATCCCGGGCGACGCCGCCGACTGAGGAAGGACCCCCTCGCCCCCACACCTCGCTCCGCTCGGCGCGGGTACCTGCGAGGGGGCCGTTGCATCACCCCACCAGGCGGGCGACGGCGGCGCAGATCTCGTCCAGGGACAGCGCCGTCGTCGCGTCGCCCACGGGGAGCTCCACGCGCACCACGGTGGGGTCGGCCGTGACTCCCGGCTGCGCCCAGGTCCACAGGCCCTCCTCGGCGAGCGCGCGGGCGGCGGCACGGAAGGCGTCCGGGGTGGTCGACAGCAGCAGGTGCAGCATCGGCGTCTGCGGCGGGTCGGGGACCACGCGCACGCCGGGCAGCTCGCGCACGGCGCCGGCCACCTCCCGCGCGCGCTCGAGGTAGGCGGGGAACAGCGGCAGCCGGCGGCGCAGGCAGGTCAGCGCCGAGGCCGCGCCGGGCCACAGCCCGAACAGCGTGCCGCCCATCCGCCCGCGCCACTCCCGCACCTCGGCGACGACGTCGGCCGGCCCGGCCACGCAGCACCCGGCCAGCGCGCCGAGGCCCTTGTAGAAGCTGACGTAGACGGTGTCGAAGGGCGCCGCGACGTCGGACGCCGGGAGGCCGTACCCGGCTGCGGCCTCCCACAGCCGGGCGCCGTCGAGGTGCGCGACGGTGCCCCGGTCGTGCGCCCACGCGGCCTGCTCGACGACGTCGTCCCAGGGCGGCAGGGGACCGCCGAGGTCGCGCTGCGGCAGCTCGACCACCAGCGCCGCCGGTGGCTCGGCCACCGCGTCGAGGTCGGCGCGCTGCAGCATCCGGTGCCGGTCGCCGACCGGGCGCTCGACGAGGCCCTGCAGCCGCGCCAGGGCACCGCCCTCGTGCCGGAACAGGTGGCACTCGGGGTGGCCGACCACGGTGTGCCGGCCGCTGCGCCCGGCGTGCACCCGCAGCACCGACTGCTGGGCCATCGTCCCGCTGGGCAGGTACACGGCGGCCGGCTTCCCCAGCAGCCGCGTGACCTCCGCCTCGAGCTCCGCGACGACGCCGCCGGCGCCGTACCGGTCCAGATCGGTGTCGGCGGGGATCGTGGCCAGCAGGTCGGCGGCGCGCGCGGGGCCGTGCCCGGTCAGCGCGCGGTCGCAGGCCAGCCGCAGGGCGTCGAGGTCGTCGGGCTCGCTCACGGGGCACAGTCTCCGGTCGGCCCGCGAGATCGGCGATCCGGTGGCCATCCGGCGCTCGTGGCCACGACGTCGCCGATCTCGCGGGGGACCGGGGGCTCAGGTGCCGAGGAGCTCGCGGACCAGCGCGCCCACGGCGTCGGCCTCGACGAGGAAGCCGTCGTGCCCGTACGGGGAGGACACCACCCGCAGCGGCACGCCGAGGGCGTCGGCCACCCGCTGCTGCAGCGCCGGCGGGTAGAGCCGGTCGCTGTCCACCGCGGCGACGACGGTCCGCGCGCTCACCCGGGCCAGCGCCGCCTCCACCCCGCCACGGCCGCGGCCGACGTCCCAGGTGTTCATCGCCTCGGTGAGCACCACGTAGCTGCCGGCGTCGAAGCGGCCGGCCAGCTTGTCGGCGTGGTGGTCGAGGTAGGAGGCGACGGCGAACCGGCCGTCGTCCTGCACCACCGTTCCGAAGCGCTCCTCCAGCTCGAACGGGCTGCGGTAGGTGAGGTGGGCGATCCGGCGGGCCACGCCGAGGCCGGCCACCGGGCCCGGCCCGGGCAGGTGGTCCCCGCCGGCCCACGCGGGGTCGGCGCGGATGGCGGCCTGCTGGGTGGTCTGGGTGCCGATCTGGTCGGCGGTCGCGGCCGCGCCGGAGGCGAGGAAGAGCAGCCCGTCGACCCGGTCGGGCAGCGCGACCGCCCACTCCAGCGCCCGCATCCCGCCCATCGACCCACCGACGACGGCGGCCCAGCGGCGGACGCCGAGCGCGTCGGCGAGCGCGGCCTCGACCAGCACCTGGTCGCCCACGGTCACCTCGGGGAACCGCGAGCCCCACGGCCGCCCGTCGGGCGCGGTCGACGACGGGCCGGTCGTGCCCTGGCACCCGCCGAGCACGTTCGCGCAGACGACGAGGAACCGGTCGGTGTCCAGCGGCGCCCCCGGCCCGACCAGCGTCGACCACCAGCCCGGCGTCGGGTGGCCGGGTCCCGCGGGCCCGGTGACGTGGCTGTCGCCGGTCAGCGCGTGCTCGACGAGCACCGCGTTGCCGCCGTCCGGGGCCAGCGTGCCCCAGGTCTCGTAGGCGACCCGGACGCCGGGCAGCACCCCGCCGCGCTCGAGCCGGACCGGTCCGTCCAGGTCGAGGAAGAGCCGGTCCCCCGAGGGGTCGCCGTCGCGCCACCCGCCGGTGCGCGGCGGGGTGCGGGACGCCGGGACGTCCCGCACCCGGAACGCTCTGCTCATGCGGACCTCGCGAGCTCGGTCCTGGCTACGCGCCCTTGGCGGCCCGGAACCCCGCCTCGAGGTCGGCGAGGATGTCGTCGATGCCCTCGAGCCCGGCGGCCAGGCGCACCAGGCCGGGCGTGACGCCCGTGGTCCGCTGCTCCTCGGGCGTCAGCTGCGAGTGCGTGGTCGACGCCGGGTGGATGACCAGACTGCGGACGTCACCGATGTTGGCCACGTGGCTGTGCAGCTCCAGGCCCTCGACGAACCGCCGGCCCGCCTCGATGCCGCCGCGGATCTCGAAGGCGAGCACCGCGCCGGCGCCGCGCGGGGCGTAGCGCTGCTGGGCGGCGTGCCACGGCGAGGACGGCAGCCCGGCGTAGTGCACCGACTCGACCTCGTCGTGCCCCTCGAGGAACTCGGCGACCCGCTGGGCGTTGGCCACGTGCCGCTCCATGCGCAGCGACAGGGTCTCGATGCCCTGCACGATCAGCCAGGCGTTGAACGGGCTGATCGCCGGGCCCAGGTCGCGCAGCAGCTGCACCCGGGCCTTGAGGGCGAAGGCCGGCGCACCCAGGTCGGCGTAGACGACGCCGTGGTAGGTCGGGTCCGGCGTGGTGAAGCCCGGGAACCTCCCCGACGTCCAGTCGAACGTGCCGCCGTCGACGATGACGCCGGCGATCGCGGTGCCGTGCCCGCCCAGGTACTTCGTCGCCGAGTGCACGACGACGTCGGCACCGTGCTCGAGCGGGCGCACCAGGTAGGGCGTGGCGATGGTGTTGTCGATGATCAGCGGCACGCCGTTGCGGTGCGCGACCTCGGCGACGGCGCCGATGTCGAGGACGTCGCCCTTCGGGTTGCCGATCGACTCCCCGTAGAGGGCCTTGGTGTTCTCGCGGACCAGCGACTGCCAGTTCCCCGGGTCGTCGGGGTCCTCGACGAAGGACACCTCGACGCCGAGCTTGGGCAGCGAGTGGTGCAGCAGGTTGTAGGTGCCGCCGTACAGCGACGCCGAGGCGACGACGTGGCTGCCGGCCTCGGCGACGTTGAGCAGCGACAGCGTCTCGGCCGCCTGGCCGCTGGCCACCGCGAGCGCCGCGACGCCGCCCTCGAGCGAGGCCACGCGCTGCTCGAGCGCGTCCTGCGTCGGGTTCATGATCCGCGTGTAGATGTTGCCCAGCTCGGCCAGCGCGAACAGGTCCGCGGCGTGCTGGGTGTCGCGGAACTGGTAGCTCGTGGTGGCGTAGATGGGCAGCGCGCGGGCGCCCGTCGTCGGGTCGGGACTGGCGCCGGCGTGGATCTGCCGGGTCTCGAAGCTCCAGCTCTCCGGGTCGGTCATGCGCCGTCTCCTCTCGTTCCGGAGGACCTGCGGCGTACAGGTGCTCCGCCCTTGCCGGGCGGCGGGCGCCGCTCGGCCGGCTCTTCCCCTGGGAGCACCTCAGACGGAGGAGAGGTTGCCGGGCAGCCAGCCAGGTGCTTGTCGCTGCCTCTCGTGAGCCCGCGCCGATCCTAGGAGGTCGCTGCCCCGCTGGTCAGCCGGGGGGTGAGGCGGCGGTCGGGGGGTCAGCCGAGACCGCGGTGGGCGGTCCACAGCTCCCCAGCCCGGGCGGCGGCCTCGGCCACCAGGGCGGCGAGCTCCTCCCGGTCGGGGACGGGGAACGAGACGTACGTGCCGCGACCGCCGGCGACCGGCCGGCCGTAGGCCTTCGCCGCGAGGTGCCCGTCCCGGAGGAGCCGGACGTTGAGCGTGGTCAGCAGGAACACCTCGCCGCGTCGGGTGTCCGTCCAGCGGAGGTCCTCCGGGATCGTGACGTTGATCGCCAGGGCGCTCACGTCGACGGCGACGTCGCTGCTCATGGGCGCATGGTGGCACGCCGGCGGACACCGGCTCCCGCTGCGTCTGCCGTGCTCAGGCGGGGGTGAGCCGGGCGAGCACCTGGTCGAGGGCCACCTGGTCGCCGGCGGCCACGAGCAGCTCGACGACGCCGCCGGCCGGGGCGCGCAGCGTGTGCTCCATCTTCATGGCCTCGACGACGACCACCGGGTCGCCGGCCGCCACGGTCTGCCCGTCGGTGACCGGCACCGCGATCACCGAGCCGGGCATGGGACTGGTCAGCTCCGGGGGGTGTGCCGCGGCCGTGTCGGGCCGGAGCACCACGCGGCGGGCCCGGCGCAGCTGTGCGGTCGCGCCCTCGGCGTGCACCCACAGCGCGTCCCCGTCGTCGGCGACCAGGCAGCGGGACCGCACGCCGCCGCGGACCAGCGCGAGGCCGCCGTCCTCGGCCGTGCAGGACAGCGGCCCGGCGTCGGCGCCGTCGACCGTGGCGCGCGCCGCGGCCGGCGTGCCGGTCAGCGTCACCGTGCGCGGCTGCCCGCCGGCCTCGAGCCGGACGACGAAGGGTGCGGCGTCGCCGAGCCGGAAGCCGGTGGGCGTGCTCCACGGGTCGGTAGGGTCGGCCGCGGCCCAGGCGCCCAGCCACACCGACGCCGCGGCGGCGAGGACGGCGAGCTCGGGCACCGGCGGGGCCGCGTAGGCGGCCGCGACCCGGTCGAGCAGCGCGGTGTCGAGGTCCCCGGCCCGCACGTCGGGATCGGCGAGCAGGTGCCGCACGAACCCGACGTTCGTCGTCACCCCCAGGACGGCGGTGCCGGCCAGGGCGGCGTCGAGCGCGGTCAGCGCGGCGGCGCGGTCGGGGCCGTGCGCGACCACCTTGGCCAGCATCGGGTCGTAGTCGGAGCCGACGACGGTGCCCGCGGCGACGCCGGAGTCCACGCGCACGCCGGGGCCGGCCGGCTCGGCCAGCGCGAGCACCCGCCCGCCGGTGGGCAGGAAGCCGCGACCGGGGTCCTCGGCGTAGACCCGCGCCTCGACGGCGTGCCCGGTCGTCGTCACGTCGGCCTGGCCGAACCCGAGCGGCTCGCCGGCGGCGACCCGCAGCTGCTGCTCGACCAGGTCCAGGCCGGTGACCAGCTCGGTGACCGGGTGCTCGACCTGCAGGCGGGTGTTCATCTCCATGAAGAAGAACTCGTCGGGCCGGTCGGCGGAGACGATGAACTCCACGGTGCCCGCGCCGGTGTAGCCGACGCTGCGGGCCGTGGCGCAGGCCGCCTCGCCGATCCGCGCCCGGGTGGCGGCGTCCAGCAGCGGGGACGGCGCCTCCTCGACCACCTTCTGGTGGCGGCGCTGCAGGCTGCACTCGCGCTCGCCGAGGTGCACGACGCCGCCGCGCGCGTCGGCCAGCACCTGCACCTCGACGTGCCGCGGGCGCTGCACGAACCGCTCGAGGAAGAGGGTGTCGTCACCGAACGCGGCACCGGCCTCACGGCGGGCGCTGACCAGCGCGGCGCGCAGGCCGGCGGGGTCCTCGACCACCCGCATGCCCTTGCCGCCCCCGCCGGCCGAGGGCTTGACCAGCACGGGGAAGCCGATGCCGGGCGCCGCGGCGACCAGGTCGTCGTCGGTGAGACCGGGCTCGGCGATCCCGGGGACGACGGGCACCCCGGAGGCAGCCACGGTCTTCTTGGCGGTGATCTTGTCGCCCATCACCCGGATCGCCTCGGTGGGCGGGCCGACGAAGACGACGCCGGCCTCGGCCAGCGCGGCGGCCAGTGCCGGGTTCTCCGACAGGAAGCCGTAGCCGGGGTGCACGGCCTGCGCGCCGGTGGCCCGGCAGGCCTCGACCACCCGCTCCACGGACAGGTAGCTCTGCGCGGCCGGCGCGGGCCCGAGGCGGACGGCGACGTCGGCCGCGCGCACGTGCGGCGCCCCGGCGTCGGCGTCGCTGTAGACGGCGACCGAGCGGATGCCCAGCCGGCGCAGGGTGCGGATCACCCGGACGGCGATCTCCCCGCGGTTGGCGACGAGGACGGTCCCGAACACGGCGCTCACATCCGGAAGACGCCGTAGGAGACGTCGTCGAGGGGGGCCGAGGCGCAGGCTGACAGCGCCAGGCCGAGGACGGTGCGGGTGTCGGCGGGGTCGAGGACACCGTCGTCCCACAGCCGCGCCGTCGAGTAGTAGGGGTGGCCCTGCTGCTCGTACTGCGTGCGGATGGGCTCCTTGAAGGCCTCCTCGTCCTCGGCGCTCCACGCGTCGCCCAGCTGGTCGCGGCGCACGGTGGCGAGCACCGAGGCGGCCTGCTCGCCGCCCATCACCGAGATGCGGGCGTTGGGCCAGGTCCACAGGAAGCGGGGGGAGTAGGCCCGGCCGCACATCGAGTAGTTGCCCGCGCCGTAGGAGCCGCCGATCACCACGGTCAGCTTGGGCACCCGGGCGCAGGCGACGGCGGTGACCATCTTGGCGCCGTGCTTGGCGATGCCGCCGGCCTCGTAGTCGCGGCCGACCATGAAGCCGCTGATGTTCTGCAGGAACAGCAGCGGGATGCGCCGTCGGTCGCACAGCTGGACGAAGTGCGCGCCCTTGAGCGCCGACTCCCCGAACAGCACGCCGTTGTTGGCGACGATGCCCACCGGGTGCCCGTGCAGCCGGGCGAAGGTGGTCACCAGGGTGGGCCCGTAGAGCGCTTTGAACTCCTGGTGCTCCCCGCCGTCGACCAGCGTGGTGATCACGTCGCGGACGTCGTAGGGCGTGCGCGAGTCGACCGGCACGAGGTCGTAGAGGTCGGTCTGCGGGCGGACGGCGTCCCGCGGCGCCGCGACGTCCCAGGCCGGCGGGGCGGGCGGCGGGAGCGTGCCCACGATGCGGCGGACGATCTCCAGCGCGTGCTCGTCGTCGTCGGCCAGGTGGTCGGTGACGCCGGAGACGCGGCTGTGCAGGTCGCCGCCACCGAGGTCCTCGGCGCTGACCACCTCGCCGGTCGCGGCCTTCACCAGCGGCGGCCCGCCGAGGAAGATCGTGCCCTGCTCGCGGACGATCACCGACTCGTCGGCCATGGCCGGCACGTAGGCCCCGCCGGCGGTGCAGGAGCCGAGGACGGCGGCCACCTGCGGGATGCCCGCGGCGCTCATCGTGGCCTGGTTGAAGAAGATCCGGCCGAAGTGGTCGCGGTCGGGGAAGACCTCGTCCTGCTTGGGGAGGAACGCGCCGCCGGAGTCGACGAGGTAGACGCACGGCAGCCGGTTCTGGGCGGCCACCTCCTGCGCGCGCAGGTGCTTCTTCACCGTCATCGGGTAGTAGGTGCCGCCCTTGACCGTGGCGTCGTTGACGACGACCACGGCCGGCCGGCCGGCCACCCGGCCGATCCCCGTGATGATCCCGGCGCCGGGGGAGTCGCCGTCGTACATCCCCTCGGCGGCCAGCGGTGACAGCTCGAGGAAGGGGCTGCCGGGGTCGAGCAGGTGGGCGACCCGGTCGCGGGGGAGCAGCTTGCCGCGCTCGACGTGCCGGGCCCGCGCCGACGCCGACCCGCCGAGCGCGCGTTGCCGCAGCCGTTCGCGCAGGTCGGAGACCAGCGCCTCGTGCCGCGCGCGGGGCGACGCGGGCGCGGCCGGAGCTGCGGTCGCGGCGGCCTCGACGTCGGCTGCCATGGCGTCCTCCAGGGGTGTGCGGGGGTCGCCCCGGACGTTAACGGCCGTTCACGTCGGCTGTCCACGCGCGGGGGCGGGGTCAGCCCGTCGGCGTGGTCCCGGGGGTCGGCGCCGGCTCGGCGGGGGTCTGCGGCGCCTCGTCGGCGGTGGTGGGCGCGGTGGTCGCCGGCGCCTCGTCCGTCGGGTCCCCGGGCGTCGGGTCCGTCGGGTTCCCGCCGTCGGTCGTCGTCGGCCCGGTCGTCTCCCCGGTCGTCGGTCCGGTCGTCGGCCCGGTCGTCGTGGCGGGGGTGTCGTCGGTGGTCGGCGCGGTCGTCGTCGGTACCGGGGTCGTCGCCGGCGCGGGGGCCGGCGTGGTGACCCCGGGCGTCACGGTCCCTCCCGGGACGGCGGGCGTCGGCGGGCGGACGTAGAGGTAGAGCAGGCCCAGGCCCAGGAACAGCAGGGTCAGGACCACGGTCGAGGTGCGCGCGCGGCCGATGTGCCCGGGCACCCGGGAGCGGCCGGACAGGCCGAAGCGCCCGCGGGCCGCGGGGTCGCCGCCCGGGCTGTCGGGGCCGCGCTCGTCCGGGCGCGGCGCGCCGGGGACGGTCACGGCTTCGTCCCGGGGCGGCCACCGGCCGGTGCGCCCACGGGTTCGGGTGGCGGGGCCGGGGTGAGCGTGAGCCCGGCCCGGCGGAAGGCCACCACGATGCGCTCGCGCAGGTCGCGGCCCACCTCGAACTGGCGGCCGGGCAGCGTCCGGGCCACCACGCGCACGTTCACCTGCTCCAGGTCGATGCTCTCCACTCCCATGACGCTGGGCTCGTCGAGCAGCAGGCGGCGCAGCCCGGTGTCGGTGAAGGCCTCGTGGCCGACCTCGCGGAGGATCTCGTTGACCCGGTTGACGTCGGCCGTCGTCGGCACCGGGACGTCGACCACGGCGCGGGCCCAGTCGCGGGAGAGGTTGACGACCTTGACGATCTGTCCGTTCGGCACGGTGACCACCTCGCCGTCGGCCGAGCGCAGCCGCGTGACGCGCAGCGTGACGTCCTCGACCGTGCCGCTGGCCGGGTCCCCGCCGCCGACGACGGCGATCGAGACGACGTCGCCGAACCCGTACTGGCGCTCGGTGATGAGGAAGAAACCGGCCAGCACGTCGCCGACGATCCGCTGCGCGCCGAAGCCCAGGCCCACGCCGAGCACGGTGGCCGGCGCCACCAGCCCGGTGACCGGCACGCCGAGGCGCTCGAGCACGTAGAAGGCCGCCACCGTGTAGACGAGCACGATGAGCGACCAGGTGATCACCTGGGTCAGCGAGTGGCGGTGCTTGGCGGCCTCCGAGCGCACCAGCACGTCACCGCCGGTCGAGCGGGCGTCGATGCGGTCGGTGATCCGCGTGCCCACCCAGGTGGTGAACCGGGCGAGCAGCACCGAGCCCAGGACGATCAGCACGATCTCCAGGCCGCGGCCGGCGAGCCAGTCGAGCAGGTCGGTCAGTGGTCCCATGGCAGGTCACCTCCTCCGTCCTCGTCGGGTCGGCCCCATCCAACCGGTTCTCCCTGGCAGGACGCTCAGCGCGGCTCCACGAACAGCGACGCGACCGAGCGGCCGATCCGCCCGTCGGCGTCGTAGAGGTCGGCGCTGCACTGCCCGACGCCGGCCGGTCCGAGCGTCGTCGTGGCGTCCATGGCCAGCCACTCCCCGGCGGGTGGGCGGAACAGGGCGACGACGAGGTCGACGTTGGCGAACGTCACCCGCTCCCAGTCCAGCTCGGCGGAGATGCCGCTGGCCGCGTCGGACATCGCCACCAGGTGCTGCAGCGGCGTCATCGGCTCGCCCTCCACCAGCGCGCACCGCGGGCGGGTCCAGGTGGCCGCCGGACCGGGCTCGGCCAGCGAGCCCGAGGCCAGCCGCCACTCCAGCGCCCGGTGGTAGGCCACCGGCTCGGAGAACACGCCGAACTCGGTGGGCCCGGCGTCCTCCGGCGCGACGGGGTGCCGCCGCGGCGGGGAGACCGCCGATGCCCCACCGGAGCGCATCCGCCAGGCGGTGAGCCGCATGGCCGGCCGCCCGCCCGCGGTGAGCGTCGCCTCGACCAGCTCGATCCGCCGGCCCGGCCGCAGCACCCGGGCGGCCACCTGCACCGGTCCCACCGGCACCGGCCCGAGGACGTCGTAGGCCAGCCGCACGGTCTGCCCGCCGGGGATGCCGCTCGCGCGCTCGGCCTCCCGCGCCAGCAGCGCGGCGGGCGGCCCGGCGTGCTGGAGACGGGGGTCCCAGGGCCCGATGGTCAGCGCGGTGGCGAGGAGGCCGTCGCCGTCCGGGACGTAGAAGGCGGAGGGCAGGTCCACCCGGGCAGTCTGCCGCCGGCCCGGCAGGCGCGGCCGGTCAGGTCAGTCGCGGCGGGCCAGCCACAGCGCCGTCCCCAGCCAGACGGCGCCGCCGGCCGCGGCCAGCAGCCACAGCCAGCGCAGCGGCTCGCCGGCCGTCGACAGGTACAGCAGGACGGCGACGACGAGGACCGCCCCGCCCAGCGGGGTCGACCGCAGCAGCGTGCCGAGCGTGTCCGGACCCGGGACGGCGACGAACACGACCAGCGCGACGACGAAGAGGAAGGCGCAGAGGGCGGCGACGAACGCCGAGGTCACGCCGTACTGGGCGGGCAGCACGAGCGCGCCGAGACCGCCGGCGACCGCGCCCAGCGCCAGCCCGACCAGCGTCCGGCGGCGGCGCCGCGACCACGGCGGGCGGGGCTGGGTCACGCTCCCGAGGGTGCCCGCTCGAGGTCCCCGCCACCCGGACCCGCGCTGTGGTGTCCCCGACGCCGATGAGTTCGCGCCGGCCGGGGCGTCTGTGCTCCTGACGGGCCCGGAGGCGGGCCCACCGACGAAGGGGAGTCCCCCGTGCGCATGATCTTCCTGAACCTGCCGGTGACCGACCTGGCGGCCAGCCGCGCCTTCTACACCGCCCTCGGCTTCTCGATCAACGAGCAGTTCTCCGACGACGCGTCGGCCTCGGTGGTCGTCAGCGACGCGATCCACCTGCAGCTCCTGTCCCGCGACAGGTTCGCCGACTTCCTGCCCGAGGGCACCGCCACGGCCGACCCGCGGACGGCGACGGCGGCCCTGTACGCCCTGACCTGTGACAGCCGCGAGGAGGTCGACGCGATGGTCGAGAAGGCGGTGGGGGCCGGCGGCGGCACGTGGATGCCGGCGCAGGACCAGGGGTTCATGTACGGCTCGAGCTTCACCGACCCCGACGGGCACGTCTGGGAGGTCCTGTCGATGGAGCCGGGGAACGCACCGTGACGGCCGCACGCCACGGGGCGGTGCCGACAGCGCGACGGCGGCACCCGGGTCCGGTCGGGTAGGTGGCGTAACCCGCGACGACCGCTACAGTCGCGGACGTGCCGCACACCCGCCGCCCCGCCGTCGGCTACCTGCTCACCGTGGCCGCGGCGGGGCTGTTCGCCGTCAACGGCACCGTCTCGACGCTGGCGCTGCAGGCGGGGGTCCCGGCCACCTGGCTGACCGCCCTGCGCTGCGCGGGAGCGGCGGTCGGGCTGCTGGTCGCGCTGGCGGTCGTGGCGCCGCGGCGGCTGCGGATCACCTGGCGCGAGGTGCCCTTCCTCGCGGCGTTCGGCGTCGTCGGCGTGGCGCTGACCCAGTTCCTGTACTTCGTGGCCATCGGCCGGCTGCCGGTCGGCATCGCGCTGGTGTTCGAGATGACCGCGCCGGTCGGGATCGCGCTCTGGGTGCGCCTCGTGCGCCGGGAGCCGGTGCGCCCGCGGATCTGGCTGGCGCTCGGGCTGTCGCTGTCGGGGCTGGTCCTCGTGGCGCAGGTCTGGCAGGGCGGCGGCTCGCTCGACCCGCTCGGCGTCGCCGCCGGCCTCGCCGCGGCGGTGTGCCTGGCCACCTACTACCTCATGGGCGAGCGGGGGACGGTGACCCGCGACCCGGTCACGCTCACCACCTGGACCTTCGTGGCCGCCGGTCTCTTCTGGGCCGTCGTCGCGCCGTTCACGCCGTTCCAGCCCGCCGTGCTCGGCGAGCGGGTGCCCGTCTCGCTGGGGGAGCTCACCCTGCCGCTGTGGCTGCTGGTGCTGTGGATCGTCGTCCTGGGGGCCATCGCGCCGTTCTGGCTCTCAATCGCGGCGCTGCGCCACCTGCCGCCCACGACCGCCGGGCTGGTGGCCACCGTCGAGCCGGTGTTCGCCTCCGTCGTCGCCTGGCTGTGGCTCGAGCAGGTGCTCACCGGCTGGCAGGTGGCCGGCGGGCTCGTCGTCCTGACCGGCATCGCCCTGGCCCAGACCGCGCGCGCGACCGCGGCCGCGCAGACGGCGGCGCCCCTCCCGGAGACACCGGCGCCCGGCCCCCTCCAGGGCACCGCCCCGAGCTTGCGAGGGGTGGAGGGGAGGGGGTCCTTCCTCAGGTGACCTCCTGCGCGTCCGACAGCCAGCCGGCCAGCCGCTCCGTGTAGCGGGCCTGCGCGGAGTGGTCCATGCCGACGTACTCCCACGGGCGCACCTGCCCGGCCTGCGCGGCCGGCAGCAGCTCGTAGGTCGGCCGGGTGGCCATCTCCTCCGGTGTCATGGCGCCGCGCAGCGAGTAGCTTCGCCCGTCGCGGCCCCCGCCTCGGACCCGGTGCCCGAGCCGGCGCAGGCGCCGGCGGCGAGCAGCGCCGCCACGGTGAGGGAGGCGCCGATCAGGCGCGGTGGTCGGGACACCAGGGTCTCCTCGCAGTCGGGCGGGGGCATTCTCCCGAGGGTGCCGCAGAGGTTAGCCTTGCCTTACCTACGGTCCGCACGGACCGTGCCGAGGCAGAGCGGAGACCGGAGTGACGACGACCGTGGCGCCGTTGGCGGTGGCCGAGCTGCCGCAGTGGCTGTTCTTCGAGACCGTCGTCGCCCGCGTGCGGCGACTCGGTCCGAGCGCGGTGCGCATCACCCTGACCGGCCCGCGGCTGGGCGACTTCGGCGTCGCCGGTGACGACCAGCGGGTCAAGCTCGTGCTCGCCCCCGACCCCACGGCGCTGACCGGGCTGCAGGCCGCAGGCGGCGAGTGGTACCCGGCGTACTGCGCGCTGGCCGAGGAGCGGCGCCCGGTGCTGCGCACCTACACCGTCCGCGCCGCCCGGCCCGAGCAGGCCGAGGTCGACCTCGACGTCGTCCTGCACGGGGTCGGGGAGGGGCACGCCGGCCCGGCCGCGACCTGGGCCGCGTCGGCGCGTCCCGGCGACCCGATGGTGCTGATGGGTCCCGACCGGCCCGGCCGCGGCCGCGCGTGGGGCGTCGAGTGGGCGCCGCCGGCCACCGCGACCTGCCTGCTCATGGCCGGCGACGAGACGGCGGTGCCCGCGGTGAGCGCCGTCCTGGAGGGCCTGCCGCCGGTGCCCGGACGTCGCGTCGTCGCCGTCCTCGAGGTGCCCGAGCCGGGTGATGCGCAGGACCTGGTGCTGCCCGAGGGCGTCACCGTGCACTGGCTGTTCCGCCAGGGCCGCGCCCGCGGCGAGCTGGTGGTGCCCGCGGTGCACGCCGCACTCGTCGACCTCGGCATCGCCGCGGCCCCCGCCCCGGCACCGGAGGACGTCGACCTCGACGCCGGGCTGCTGTGGGAGGTGCCCGAGGACCCGGGTGCGGCCACCGGCTGCTACGCCTGGCTGGCCGGGGAGGCGGGCGTGGTCAAGCAGCTGCGCCGCCACCTGGTCGGCGACCTCGGCGTCGACCGGCGCGCGGTCGCGTTCATGGGCTACTGGCGCGACGGCGTCGCGGAGAACTAGCGGCCCCCTGCAGGGTCCCGCCGCGAGCCTGCGAGTGGTGGGGGACAGGGGGGTCCTTCCTCACCGCAGGCGGCGGACGGGGACCACCATCGGCGTCCCGGCCACCGGGTCGGGCACCACGCGGGCCTCGAGGTCGAAGACGTCGGCCAGCAGCTGCTCGGTGAGCACCTCGTGCGGCGTCCCCGAGGCCACCAGGACGCCGTCGTGCATCGCCACCAGCCGGTGCGCGTAGCGGGCGGCGAGGTTGAGGTCGTGCAGCACGACGACGACGGTGCGGCCGCGCTCGGCGTGCAGCCCGGCCACCAGCTCCAGGACGTCGATCTGGTGCGAGAGGTCCAGGTAGGTCGTCGGCTCGTCGAGCAGGAGCAGGTCGGTGCCCTGCGCCAGCGCCATGGAGATCCACGCCCGCTGCCGCTGCCCGCCGGAGAGCTCGTCGACCGGGCGGTCGGCCAGGTCGGTCATGTCGGTCCAGGACAGCGCCTCGGCCACCACCGCCTGGTCCTCGGTCGACCACTGGCGCAGCCAGCTCTGGTGCGGGTGCCGCCCGCGGGCCACCAGGTCGGCGACGGTGAGCCCCGCGGGGGCGACCGGGGTCTGCGGCAGCAGGCCGAGGACGCGGGCGACCTCGCGGGTCGGCGTCCGGGCGATCGAGCGGCCGTCGAGCAGCACCTGCCCGGCCCGCGGGCGCAGCAGCCGGCCCAGCGCCCGCAGCAGCGTGGACTTGCCGCAGCCGTTGGGGCCGACGATCGCGGTGAACGAGCCGTCGGTGAGCCGCAGGTCCAGGTCGCGGACGACGACGCGCTCGTCGTAGGCGAGGGTCACCGACTCCGCGGCGAGACGGACCGGTCCGTCCGGGGTCGGCGCGGACAGGTGCGGCGCCGCGGTGGCAGGAGTGGTCATGCGAGGGTCCGCCTCCCGCGGACGAGCAGCCAGAGCAGGTAGGGCGCGCCGATCGCGGCGGTGAGGATGCCGACGGGCAGCGCGTGGGGCAGGACGGTCCGGGTGAGCAGGTCGGCGCCCACGACCAGCGCCGCGCCGAGCAGCCCGGAGGCCAGCAGCGGGGGCCGCGAGCCACCGGTCAGCCGGACGGCGACCTGCGGGACGATCAGCGCGACGAAGGCGACCGGCCCGGCCGCGGCCACCGCCGTCGCCACCAGCAGGACGGCGACCACCACGACCACGCCCTGCGCCCGCGCCAGCCGCACGCCGAGCCCGCGCGCGGTGTCGTCGCCGAACTGGAGCACGCCCAGGACGCGGCCGGCGGCCAGCGCGAGCGGGACGAGGACCAGCAGCGACAACGCCAGCGGCGCGGCCTGCTCCCAGGTGCGGGCGTCGAGCGAACCGGTGATCCACACGTAGGCGGCCGCGGCGTCGTGGATCTCGGCGCGGGTGAGCAGCCAGTCGGTGAGCGCCTGGGCGATCGACCACAGCGCGATGCCGACCAGCACCAGCCGGTAGCCGTCGATGCCCGCGCGCCAGGCGAGGGTGAACAGCAGTGCCCCGACGACCAGTGCGCCGAGCAGCGCGGCCAGCGGGACGCCGAGGCCGCCGAGCAGCGCGCCGGTCGAGCCGCCGCCGCTCAGCACGATCGCCGCCACCGCACCGACCGAGGCGCCCTGGGTGATGCCGAGGACGTCGGGGGAGGCCAGCGGGTTGCGCGCGAAGGTCTGGAACAGCGCCCCGGCCAGGCCGAGCGCCAACCCGACCAGCGCGCCGACCACCGTGCGCGGCGCGCGCAGCTCCAGCACGATGAACGCCTGCGCCCGGTCGCCGGCGCCCACCAGGGTCCGCAGCACGTCGCCCAGGCCGAGCGGGTAGTCGCCGCGGCCGAGGCTGACCGCGCCGAGCAGCACGACCACGGCGAACGCGACCAGGGGGACGACGACCGACCGCCAGCGGAACCGCGCCGAGACCGGGCCGACCCGCACGATGACGGCCCGGCCGGCCGGGCGCCCACCGGGGTCGGGCGGCGTCGTCTGCCGGACGGTGTCGACGGTCGCGGTCACAGCGCCGCCGTCCGCCGGCGGCGCACCAGCGCCACGAAGACCGGCCCGCCGACCAGCGCGAGCACGATGCCGACCTGCAGCTCACCGGGCCGGGCGACCAACCGCCCGACCACGTCGGCGGCGAGCAGCAGCACCGCGCCGAGCAGGGCGGAGCAGGGCACCAGCCAGCGGTGCGCCGGGCCGGTGAACGCCCGGACGGCGTGCGGCACGACCAGGCCGACGAAGGCGATCGGCCCGCAGGCGGCCGTGGCGGCGCCGGCGAGCAGGGTGCACGCGCCGAGTCCGACCAGCCGGGCCGGCCAGATGCGCTGGCCCAGGCCGCGGGCGACGTCCTCGCCCATGCCGAGCAGGTCCAGCGCCGGGGCGTTGAGCAGGGCGAGGACCAGGCCGGCGACGATGAAGGGGGCCACCTGCCAGGCGACGTCGGCGCCGCGGCCGGCCAGCGCGCCGACCACCCAGAAGCGGAACGCGTCGAGGGAGTTCGAGTCGCTGACCAGCATCGCCCGGACCAGCGCGAACAGCAGCGCGGTCAGCGCCGAGCCGGCCAGCGCGAGGGTGACCGGGGTGGGCCCGCCGCGGCCGGCCGAGCCGAGCACGTAGACGGCGACGGTGCCGCCCAGCGCCCCGGCGAAGGCGAACCAGACGTACCCGGCCGGGGTGCCGACGCCGAGCAGCACGATCGCCAGGACGACGGCGAAGGCGGCCCCGGCGGTGATGCCGAGCAGCCCGGGGTCGCCGAGCGGGTTGCGGGTGTGGCCCTGGACGAGCACGCCGGAGACGCCGAGGGCGGCCCCGACCATGAGGCCGAGCACCGTGCGCGGGACCCGCAGGTCCCAGACGACGACCGCCTCCTCCGTGCGCAGCGAGCGGTCGGTGAGGACCTGCCACACGGTGCCGAGGTCGAGCGGGCGGCTGCCGAGGGTGATGCTCGCGGCGCACGCCGCGACCAGCAGGACGACGAGGGCGAGCAGGCCGAGCACCCGCCGCCGGGTCCGCGAGGCACGTGCCGTCCGCGCCGGACCCGATGTGCCGCCCGCCGGGGTCACCGCGGGGGCGCGGGTGGCACTGGGCACGGGCACCGGGCAGCTCCGGACGGTCGGCTTCGGTGAGGCTCACCTTACCCGGCGTCCCGGTCGCCGTCCGGTCAGCGCTTCAGGCGGCGGCTGCCCCCGTGCCAGTCCTCCTGCACACCGACGTCCCCGGTGGTCACGCCGAAGGAGGGCAGCTGCGGCCGCTCGCGCAGGCTGCGCTTGAGCTCGGCGAAGCCGGGGAAGCGGGCCAGCCCGACGACGTGGTCCCACAGCGCCGCGGCCTCGTCCTCGCCCGGCAGCCGGCTGATGACCGGGCCGAAGAAGGCCACGCCCGCCGGCGGCTCGAAGTGCAGGATCGGCGTCCCGACGTCGCGGCCGGTCAGCTCCAGCGCCTCGTCGGTCTCGGCCTGGACCACGGCGTCGCGGCTCTCGTCGTCCAGGGCGTCGGCGAGGTCGAGCGGCAGGCCGGCCCGCTCCAGCACCGGCTCGAGGTACGCGCGGGTGCCGCGGGCCCCCGCCGTCCCGGGGCGGTCGGGCTCGGTCTCGAAGACGCGCCCGCCCAGGGTCTCGTAGAGGGTGCCGACGGCGGCCCGCCCGTGCTCCTCGCGGGTGCGGGCGGCCACCCGCAGCAGCCGCAGGCCCGCGGTGTGGCCGGCCTCGTACTCCGGGGGGAAGTGGCTGTCGTAGTCGACGTGCGCGTTGAGCAGCCGCAGCGAGATGAACCGCCAGTCGACGTCGTACTCCCGCTGGGCGGCGACCGTGCGCACCCACCTGCTGGTCATCCAGGCGAACGGGCAGACGGGGTCGAAGTAGAAGTGCAGGTCGGCCATGCCCTCCATGCTGGCCCGGTGGTCGCGGCCCGGCCGCCCGAGCACGGGCCGCGTGCCGCCGCGACCACTGCAGCCGACCACGACGCCCCAGGAGGAGCGCCGGACGGGCCGCGACCCGCGGGAGACGCCCGCGATCCGCCGTCCGGCCGGGCGGTCAGCGGGGGAGGAGCGCCTCGATCGCCGTCCGGACCTCGGGCGCGGCCGGGTCGGTCGTCGGGCGGAACCGGGCGACCACCTCGCCGTCCCCGGTGAGCAGGAACTTCTCGAAGTTCCACTGCACCGGGCCGGCCTCGCCCGAGCCGTCGGGGGCCGCGGTCAGCTGCCGGTAGACCGGGTGCGCGTCCTCGCCGTTGACCTCGACCTTCTCGGTCATCGGGAAGCTGACGCCGTAGGTGGCCGAGCAGAACCCGGCGATCTCCTCGGCGGTGCCCGGCTCCTGCCCCGCGAACTGGTTGCACGGCACGCCGACGACGGTGAAGCCGCGCGGGCCGTACTCCCGCTGGAGCTGCTCGAGCTGGGTGTACTGCGCGGTGAGCCCGCACCGGCTGGCCACGTTCACCACCAGGGCGGGCCGGCCGCCGGTGAGCGCGCCGAGCGTGGTGGCCTCGCCGCGCAGGGTCGAGACGGACAGGTCGAGCAGATCGGACACGTGGTGCTCCTCGTGGTCACCGGCGGTGCGAACGCCTCGGCGCCGGGGGTGGGACGGCTTCTCCCGCGCGGCCGTTCAGTCCAGGTCGCTGATGTCGTCGGGCACGTCGACGGCGTGCTGGCGCAGGGCGGTCAGCGGGACGATCTCCAGCGCCCGGGCGTTGGTCGCCGCCAGCACGACGCCGGCCGCCGCGCCCGCCCGGTAGGCCTGCAGCCACCGCGCGGCCACCACGCACCACCGGTCGCCCGGCCGCAGCCCCGGGAAGCCGTACTCCGGCCGCGGGGTGGTGAGGTCGTTGCCCAGCTCGCGCTGCAGCGTCAGGAACTCCTGCGAGACGACGGCGCACACGGTGTGGCTGCCCAGGTCCTGCGCACCCGTGCGGCACGAGCCGTCGCGGTAGAACCCGGTGAGCGGTTCGGTGCCGCACGGCTCCAGCTCGTCGCCCAGCACGTTGCGCTCCGGCTCGGTCACGCGCTGATCGTCGCAGAGGAACGGGTGGCGGCGCCCGTCCGCGGGCCCGGCCGCCGCTGCGGCGACCGGCGTCGGCCATGCCCCACCAGCGGGGTCGGCAGCCGGGCAGGGGAGCGGGACGGTGCCGGGTCGATCCGGCTCCCCCGCGGCCGGTGGCGGGTGGCAGGGTGCCGCTGTGACCGCTGACACCTCCGCCGTCCCGGTGCTCTGGCAGCCCACCCCGGAGACCCGGGAGGCGACCCGGCTCGCGGGGTTCGCCCGCGAGGCGGCCGCCCGCCGTGGCCTCGACCTCGACCCCACCGACTACGACGCCGTATGGCGTTGGTCGGTCGAGCACCTCGACCAGTTCTGGGCCGACGTCGCCGAGTGGTCCGGCGTGCTGCCCGGCGTCCCCGACGACCGGGTGCTGACCCGCCGCGGGATGCCCGGCGCCGGGTGGTTCCCCGGGACGACGGTCAACTACGCCGAGCAGGCGCTGCGGCACGCCACCGGCGGGGCCACCCGCTCCGGAGACGTCGCGCTGATCGCCGTCGCCGAGGACGCCGATCCCGTCGAGGTCCCCTGGGCGCAGCTGCGCGAGCAGGTCGGCGCGTTCGCCGCCACGCTGCGCCGGCTGGGCGTGCAGCGCGGTGACCGCGTCGCCGGCTACCTGCCCAACGTCCCCGAGGCGGTGGTCGCCTTCCTCGGCGCAGCGTCGATCGGTGCGGTGTGGTCCTCGTGCGCGCCCGACTTCGGCACCCGCGCCGTCCTCGACCGGTTCGCCCAGATCGAGCCCACCGTGCTGGTCGCCGTCGACGGGTACCGCTTCAACGGCAGGCCCCACGACCGGCGCGGCGTCATCGCCGAGCTGCGCGCGGCCCTGCCCAGCGTGCGGACGACGGTCGCCGTCCCCCGGCTCTTCCCGGACGAGGTGCCCGACGGCGCGCTGCCCTGGGCGGAGGCGGTGGGCGAGCCGCAGGAGCCGCGGTTCGAGCCGCTGCCCTTCGACGCCCCGCTGTGGATCGTCTACTCGTCCGGGACGACCGGGCTGCCCAAGGGCATCGTGCACGGCCACGGCGGCGTCGTCCTCGAGCAGCACAAGCAGCTGGGCCTGCACGGCGACGTCGGGCCCGGCGACCGCTTCTACTGGTACGCCTCCACCGCCTGGATCATGTGGAACATCGCCACGTCGGCGCTGCTGCGCGGCGCCACCGTGGTGGTGCACGACGGGGCGCCCGCGTACCCGTCGGTCGACGCGCAGTTCGCCCTCGCCGCCCGCACCGGCATCACCTACCTGGGCACCAGCGCCGGGTACCTCACCGCCTGCGAGAAGGCGGGCATCCGGCCGGGGGAGACCCACGACCTGTCGGCGCTCCGGACCATCGGCTCCACCGGCTCGCCGCTGCCGGCCTCGGCGTTCCACTGGGTCTACGACGCCGTGCGGAGCGACGTCTTCCTCGCCTCGGTCTCCGGCGGCACGGACGTCGCCACCGGCTTCATCGGCAGCACGATGCTGCTGCCGGTGACCGCCGGTGAGCTGCAGCGGCCGATGCTCGCCGTCGCCGCCGCCGCGTGGGACGAGGAGGGCCGGCCGGTCACCGGGGAGCTCGGGGAGCTGGTCGTCACCGAGCCGATGCCCTCGATGCCGCTGTACTTCTGGAACGACCCGGGCGGCGTGCGCTACCGCGAGGCCTACTTCGAGCCCTGGCCCGGCGTCTGGCGGCACGGCGACTGGATGGAGGTCACCGAGCGCGGCACCTGCCTGATCACCGGCCGGTCGGACTCGACGCTCAACCGCGGCGGCGTGCGCATGGGGACGGCGGACATCTACGCCGCCGTCGAGTCGGTCCCGGAGGTGCTCGACTGCGTCGTCCTCGGCGTCGAGCAGCGCGACGGCGGCTACTGGATGCCGCTGTTCGTGCAGCTCGCGGAGGGGGAGGAGCTCACCGACGAGCTGCGGGACCGGATCCGCGCCGCCATCCGCAGCCAGGCCAGCCCGCGGCACGTGCCCGACGAGGTGCTCGTCGTCCCCGGGGTCCCGCACACCCGCACCGGCAAGCGGCTGGAGGTGCCGCTCAAGCGGCTGTTCCAGGGCGTGCCGCCGGAGAAGGCGGTCAACACCGGGGCGGTCGACGACGCCGCGCTGGTCGAGCACTACGTCGCCCTGGCCCGGGAGCGCGGCACCCGCTGAAGGAGGACCCCGCTGCCCCCACCACTCGCACGCTCGCGGCGGGTCCCTGCAGCGCGGCCGGTGACCGGCGTCATACCGTGGGCGGGTCCCGTCCCGAGGCGGAGGAGTCCCCGTGCGGCGTGCCCTCCTGCGACTGCTGCTCGTCCCGGCCCTCGTGGCCGCCGGCGTGCTCACCGCGGGGCCCGCGGCCGCGGCCGGGCCGGTGCGGGTGACCGACTTCGGGCCGAACCCCGGCGCGCTGGAGATGTACGCGTACCGGCCGGCCGGGCTCCCCTCGGGCGCGCCGGTCGTCGTCGCGCTGCACGGCTGCACCCAGGACGCCGCCGGCTACGCCCTCGGCTCGGGGTGGCCGGAGCTGGCCGACCGGTGGGGGTTCACCGTCGTCCTGCCGCAGCAGGTGGCCGCCAACAACGCCAACCGGTGCTTCAACTGGTTCGAGCCCGGCGACGTCACCCGCGGCCGGGGCGAGGTGGCCTCGATCCGCAGCATGGTGGCGCACGCGGTCACCGCGTACGGAGCCGACCCGGGGCGGGTCTTCGTCAGCGGGCTGTCGGCCGGCGGGGCGATGAGCGCGGCCCTGCTCGCCGCCTACCCCGACGTCTTCGCGGCCGGGTCGGTCCTCGCCGGCGTCCCCGTCGGCTGCGCCGACGACCTGTTCTCCGCGGTCGCCTGCATGACCGTGTCCGGGCAGCGGACGCCGGGGCAGTGGGCGGCCGCGGTCCGCGCGGCGGCGCCGGCGGGGACGACGGAGTGGCCGGAGGTCTCCGTCTGGCACGGCACCGACGACCGCACCGTGAACCCGGCCAACGCGCTCGACCTGCGCGACCAGTGGACGGCGGTGCACGGCCTCCCGCAGGTGCCGGCGTCGACCACCGCGCTGCCCGCCGGCACCACCCGCCACCGCTACGCCGACGCCGACGGCACCGTGCGCGTCACCACCTACACCGTCGCCGGCATGGGGCACGCCGCGCCCAACGACCCCGGCACCGGCCCCCGGCAGTGCGGCCGTCCGGCCCAGTACTTCGCCGACACCGTCTGCTCGAGCTGGTACGACGGCGTGAGCTGGGGCCTCGACCGGCCCGGCGGCGCGCCCTACCGCCCGGCCCGGCTCTGACGGTCGCGGAACGGGCCCCGCAGCACCGCCCACTGCAGCAGCAGGATCGTCTTCGCGTCGGCGATCCGGCCGTCGTCCACCCGGGCCAGCGCCTCGTCGACGTCCAGCTCGAGCACCTCGATGTCCTCGCCCTCGTCGGCGAGCCCGCCGCCGGCGGACACCCGGTCGGCGGGCGTGTAGCTCCCGGCGAAGCAGGCCACCCGCTCGGTCACCGACCCCGGGCTGGTGGACACGTCGAACACCCGCGTCAGCTCCCCGACCACCACGCCGAGCTCCTCCTCGGCCTCGCGGCGGATCGCCGTCTCCGGGTCCTGGTCGTCGAGCAGCCCCGCGGCGGTCTCGACCAGCATCCCGTCGGGGGAGCCGTTGACGTAGGCGGGGAAGCGGAACTGCCGGGTGAGCAGCACCGTCCGGCGCGCGACGTCGTACAGCAGCACCGTCGCGCCGTTGCCGCGGTCGTGGGTCTCCCGCTGCTCGGTGCTCCAGCGGCCGTCGCGGCGGCGGTGGTCGAACGTCGTCCGGCGCAGCACGTACCAGCTGCTGGAGAGCACCTCGACGTCGCGGACGACGACGTCGGGGTTGCCGGTGAGGTCGCGACCGGCGCGGTCCAGCCCGGTCCGCCCGCGGGCGTCGGGGACGTCGACGCCCGGGACGCCCACGGCGGTCACCGCGCCACCGCCGGCACCTCGGCGAGGCTGGTGTGGACCGCCGCGCCGCGGGCCCGGGCCAGCGCCACCATCTCGTCGGACCCGGCCGAGGCGCCGGGCAGCCGCAGGACGGCGTCGACGCGGGCGACCAGCCGCCGGCCCATCGGGTGGAACACCTCGTCGAAGGCGGCGTCACCCACCCGCGTGGACCCGGCCAGCTCCGCGAGCGGGAGTGCCAGGTCCTCCCCGTTGACGGCGAGGTGACCGGCGCGGAACAGCGCGAGGCAGGCCTCCTGGATGGCGCGGTGGTTGGCCGCGATCAGCGCCGGGTCGTCGCCGGTGCCCCCGCGGTAGGGTCCGGCGACCAGGATCATCAGGGACTGGCTCATGCGAGCACGACCTCCACGTCGGCGTTCTCGAGAGCGGCGAGGGTGTCCTGCGCCGCGGGGGTGAGCTGCGGGTCGCGGGCGCTGGCGTCGGTGACCAGGCGTCCGACGGCGTCGAGCGGCGCGACGGAGGCGAAGGCGCGGACGCCGAGCTTGGAGGCGTCGGCGACGACGAGGCCGGTGCGCGCCCGCTCGAGGGCGACCTGCTTGACCGCGGCGTCCTCCAGGGTGAACTCCGACCAGCCCGCCGCGGCGCTGACCGCCCCGATCGACATGACGAAGACGTCGAAGGTCAGCTGCCGCAGCACCGCGGCGGTCAGCGGGCCGGCCAGGCTGCGCTCGCCCGGCCGGGACTCCCCGCCCACCACCAGCAGCCGGACGCCGGGCCGGTCGGCGAGCACCTCGGCCACGGGCAGGCTCAGCACCGCGGCGGTGAACGGGCCCTCTCCCGCGGCGGCGCGGTCGGCCAGCGCCCGCGCCACGTGCACGGTCGTCGTCCCGGCGTCGAGCAGCACGGTCGACCCCGGCGCGACGAGCGCCGCGGCGGCCCGGCCGATGCGGTCCTTGAGTCCGGCCTGCCAGCCCGCCCGCGCCGCGAAGCCGGCGGCGCTCTCGGGCTCGGCGACCGCGACGGCGCCGCCCCGCACCCGCTCGACCAGCCCGCGGACCTGCAGCGCGTCGAGGTCGCGGCGGACGGTCATCTCCGAGACACCGAGCCGGGCGGCGAGGTCGGCCAGCGACGCACGGCCGGCGTTGCGCACCAGCCGCAGCGTCACGTCGAGTCGGTCGGGGACGGCCACGGGCGCAGTACTACCAGACCCGTGTGAGATGTGTGAAGTACTTGTGAGGTCATCCGGCCGGAGGTCCCGTCGGTTCCACTGCCGCCGGTGCGTGGTGCCCGGCGGCGGCCCGCAAGGTGGACGCGATCCCCGCCGCCGAGGAGAGGTCCGCGACGATGACGTCGACCCAGGACCGCCCCACCGAGCTGCTCGAGCCGGAGCCGCCGGCGCTCCTGGCGCCGTGGCACACCCCCGAGCGGGAGGCGCTGCAGCAGCAGGCCCGCCGCCTCGCCCACGACGAGGTGCTCCCGGTGGCCAACGAGCTCGACCCGCGGAAGGGGCTGCTCCCGGAGTCACTGCTGGCGCGCCTGGCCGAGCTCGGGTACTTCGGCATCACCGTGCCGGCCGAGCACGGCGGCCTGGGCCTGGGCGTCTTCGAGTACTGCATGGTCTCCGAGGAGCTGGCCCGCGCCTGGATGGGCAGCGCGAGCATCCTGGCCCGCTCCCAGGGCCTGGGCACCACGGTGCCCGACGCCGGCCGCCGCGCCGACCTGCTGGCCCGGAGCGCCCGCGGCGAGTGGATCGGCGCCATCGCGCTGTCCGAGCCCGACGCCGGCTCCGACCTCGCCGGCGTGCGCACCCGCGCCGTCCGGGAGGGGGACGAGTGGGTGGTCACCGGCCGCAAGCGCTGGTGCGGCAACGCCGAGGCCGCCGACTTCATCCAGGTGCTCGTGCGCGTGCGCGACCCGGAGCCCGGCGAGTCCCGGTCGCGCGGCCTGGCCAACCTGCTGCTGGAGAAGGAGCGCGGCTCGTTCCCCGCGGGCCTGACCGGGACGCCGATCGACAAGGTCGGCTACCACGGGTTCCTGACCTGGGACATGGTCTTCGACGGCGTGCGCATCCCGGCCGGCAACGAGCTGGCCGACCCGGGCAGCTCCGGCGGCGGCGACGGGCCGGAGACCGCCCGCGCCGGGTTCGCCGAGGCGCAGCGCTTCCTCAACACCGCCCGCGTGCACACCGCCGCCCGCGCCGTCGGCCTGGCCCGGGCCGCGCTCGAGGACTCGATCGTCCACCTGCAGGAGCGCGAGCAGTTCGGCCACCCGATCGGCGACTTCCAGGCGCTGCGCTTCGCCGTCGCCGGGATGGCCGCGCAGGTGGAGCAGTCGCGCGCCTCCTACCGGCAGGTGGCCCACCTGCTCGACCTCGCCGTCCCGAGCGAGCGCGAGGCGGCGATGGTCAAGCTCGAGGCCACCGAGATGGCGGTGCGGGTGACCAACCAGGCCATGCAGCTGCACGGCGGCAACGGCTACACCACCGAGCGCCAGGTCGAGCGCACTGGCGACGCCCGGCTGACCACGATCTTCGAGGGCACCAGCGAGATCCAGGAGCGGATCATCAGCGACCGCCTGCTGCCTCGCAGCCCGCTGACCTGAGAACCCCGGCCGAGCGTGTGCGCCGGCGCGACGCTCCGGGCCCCGACGCGCGGCCTCAGCGCACCCGCTCGGCGGCGACGGCCTCCCCGTCGGCGTGCGCCACGTGCCCGAGCTGGCGCCACAGGAGCGCGAGCAGCACCGCCGACCCGGCGAAGGCGAACCAGAACGGCCCGGTCACGCCCCAGACCCGCGCGATGACCCCGCCCAGCGCCTGGCCGACGACGATGCCGCCGAAGACGCCCATCGCGTACAGGCTCCCGACCCGCCCCTGCAGCCCGACCGGCACCGCGCGCATCCGCACCGTGCGCGACGTCGTCCCCCACACGAAGGCGTGCGCCCCGAAGACGGCCAGCACCGCCATCGCCACCCACGGGGTGGTGGTCAGCGCGAGGCCGAGGTGCGTCGACGTCTCGACGACCAGGCCGACGCGCATCAGGTGCGCCAGGCCGACGTGCCGCTCGAGCCAGTCGTAGGACGCCGTCCCCACGATCCCGCCGACGGCGACCACGGTCGTCAGCAGTCCGAAGCCGGCGGCGCCCAGGCCGAGCCGCTGGTCGGCGTAGAGCACCAGCACCGACCAGGCCGCGCCGTAGGTGACGTTGAACAGGACGATCGTGAGCGTCAGCGTGCGGACGGCGGGGTTGCCCCACGTCCAGCGCAGTCCCTCGGCGACGTCGCGCCGCACCGTGGCCCGCTCGGCGGGCCGGGTCGCCGCCGGCAGCCGCATCCGCGACACCAGCACCGCGCCGAGCGCCACGAGCACCGCCTGGGCGGCGAACGGCCAGGCGGCACCGGCGGCGAAGAGCAGGCCCCCGACGGCCGGGCCGGCCAGCTGGTTCATCGTCAGCGTGCCGGCGGTCAGGCGGGCGTTGCCGATGCCCAGGTCCGCGCGCGGCACGACCATCGGCAGGAGCGTGCCCGACGCGGTGTCGGCGAAGACCTCGGCGGCGCCCAGCACGAACAGCGCCCCCAGGACGGCGGCGATCCCGACGTCGCCGGTGGCCAGGGCGAGGACCAGGACGGCGAGCACGCCGGCGCGGGCGAGGTCGACGGCGACCACCAGCGCCCGGCGGTCCACCCGGTCGGCGAGGACGCCGGCGTGCAGGCCGAGCAGCAGCCACGGCAACTGCTGCAGCAGGGCGGCCAGCGCGACGAGCAGCGGGTCGCTGGTGAGGCCGGCCACCAGCAGCGGCCCGGCCGCGACCGCGACGCCGTCCCCGAGGTTGCTCACCCAGGACGAGGCGACCAGCCAGCGGAACGGGGTCCCCATCCGGGCCGGCAGCACCGCCTCGACCAGTCCCCCCACGAGGTCCGGACCGTAGACGCCGGCGCGGGGGCTGTCGTCCCGGAAACCGGGTGCGTCCTGTCGGTGGCCCCCGGCAGCATGACCGCACCACCCGGCACGGTGCCGGGGACCGACGAGGAGGGGGAGATGGCCGGCCTGCCGCGCGCGCTCGCGCCCCTGCGCTCCCGCTCCTACCGCCTGCTGGCCTCGTCGATGGGCCTGTCGCTGTTCGCCCAGGGGCTGTGGACGGTCGCGCTCGTCTGGCAGGTCGTCGCGCTCGGCGGGGGTCCCGGGGCGCTGTCCCTGGCCACCGCGCTCTCCGCCGCCGGCATGCTGGCGAGCACGCTGCTCGGCGGCGCCCTGGCCGACCGGGTGCCGCAGCGGCGCATCCTGCTCGCGGTCGCGCTGCTGCAGACGGCCGCCGTCGGCGCGGTCGCCCTGCTCTCGCTGGCCGGCGCGCTGGCGCTCGGTCCGCTGGCCGCGGCGTCCCTGGCCGGTGGGTTGGCGACGGGGCTGTACTACCCGGCCTACTCGGCGCTGGTGCCCGCCGTCGTCCCGCCCGCCGAGCTGCTGGCCGCCAA
The DNA here is from genome assembly GCF_041018925.1 of Geodermatophilus maliterrae. Taxonomy (NCBI): domain Bacteria; kingdom Bacillati; phylum Actinomycetota; class Actinomycetes; order Geodermatophilales; family Geodermatophilaceae; genus Geodermatophilus; species Geodermatophilus maliterrae. Next base: position 27,663 of record NZ_JBFNXQ010000011.1, on the reverse strand, counting down.
CGGACTGGAGGGCGTCGTGCGCCCGGCGCTGGCGATGGCCGCCGGCCCGGCGGCCGGGGGCCTGCTGGTGGCCGCGTTCTCGCCGGGTGCCGCGCTGGCGGCGACGGCGCTGACCCAGGCCGCCGCGGCCGCCTGCGTCGCGGCCCTGCCGACCGTCCCGGTCCGCCGGGACGACGGCGACCGCCCGGGGCTGCTGGCCGACGTCCGCGAGGGCGTGTCCTACATGGTCCGCACGCCCTGGCTGCTGGCCACGCTGCTGTTCGCCTCCCTGATGGTCCTGGTGATCATCGGCCCGTTCGAGGTGCTCGTCCCGTTCGCCGTGCGCGACCGGGCCGGCGGTGGCCCGGCCGAGCACGCCTGGGTGCTGGCCGCCTTCGGGATCGGTGGCGCCGTCGGGTCGGCCGTCGTCGCCTCGCTGCGGCTGCCGCGCCGCTACCTCACGGTGATGAACCTGATGTGGGGCGCCGGATGCATCCCGCTGGTCGTGTTCGGCTGGACGTCGGACCTGTGGGTCATGATCGCGGCGGCCGGGGTGCTCGGGGCGGCGTTCGAGGCCGGCACGGTCATCTGGGGCACGCTGCTGCAGCGGCGGGTGCCCCCGGCGCTGCTCGGCCGGGTCTCCAGCCTCGACTTCTTCGTCTCGATGGCGTTCATGCCCCTGTCGATGGCGCTGGCCGGCCCGGTCAGCGCGGCGATCGGCCTGACCGGCACCTTCCTGCTCGCCGGGCTCGTCCCGCCGGTCCTCGCCGTCGTCGCCGTCCTGGCCTGGCGGCTGCCGGCCGACGAGGTGGCCCACCCCCTGGACCTGCCCGTCGAGGAGCCCACGGAGGAGCCCGCCGGGACGGTCGGCGCGCCCGCCTGAAGGGGGAGGACCCCGTCCCCCTCACCCGTCGCAGGCTCAGGGTGAGCCTCCGGACGGGGCCGCCGACGGCAGGCGCAGCACGCGGGCCTCCCACGGGCGCAGCACCGCCGGGTCGTCCCCGGGCAGGTTCCCGAGGACGACCTCGCCGTCCACGGCCTCCGGGAGCAGCCCGGCCAGGTCCTGGACCGAGCCGCTGACGTTGCAGACGACGAGCAGCGTGTCGCCGTCCAGGGAGCGGGTGAACGCGTACACCTCGTCGTGCTCGGGCAGCAGCATCGTGAAGTCGCCGAGCGCCACCACCGGCAGGTCGTGCCGCAGCGCGACCAGCCGCCGGTGGTGGGCGAACACCGAGGTCGGGTCGGCGCGCTGGGCCTGCGCGTTCCACTCGGTGTGGTCGGGGTTGACGGCGATCCACGGCGTCCCGGTGGTGAAGCCGGCGTTCGGCGAGGCGTCCCACTGCACCGGCGTGCGCGCGTTGTCGCGGCTCATCCGGCGCAGGACCGCCAGCACCTCGGCCGGGTCGGCGCCGTGCGCGACCGCCTGGACGTGGTGGTTGAGCGACTCGACGTCCCGGAACTGCTCGAGCGCGGTGAACGGGTGGTTGGCCATCCCGATCTCCTCGCCCTGGTAGACGTAGGGCGTCCCGCGGTGCAGGTGCAGCAGCGTGGCCAGGCAGGTCGCGGAGTCGCGGCGGAACCGCGGCGAGTCGTCGCCGAAGCGGGACACCGCCCGCGGCTGGTCGTGGTTGTCCCAGTAGAGGGAGTTCCAGCCGACGTCGGCCAGGCCGGCCTGCCAGCGGCCGAAGGAGGCCTTGAGGTCGCGCATCCGCAGCGGCCTGGGGTGCCACTTGGACCCCTCGAAGTCCAACTGCACGTGCTCGAACTGGAACACCATGTCCACCTCGGCCCGCGCCGGGTCGGTGTAGAGGCGGGCCTGCTCGGTGGTGACGCCCGGCATCTCGCCGACCAGCAGCAGCTGCTCGGGGTGGCCGGCGAACACCTCGCGGTGCATCTCCTGCAGGTACTCGTGGATGCGCGGGCCGTTGGAGAAGAACGGCGTCCCGTCGCCGTAGGGCAGGCCGGGCAGCTGCGGTCCGTCGGGCAGCGAGCCGTCCGGCGCGACCGCCTTGCTGATCATGTTGATGACGTCCATGCGGAAGCCGTCGACCCCGCGGTCGAGCCACCACCGCATCATCGCGTACACGGCGTGCCGGACCTCCGGGTTCTCCCAGTTGAGGTCGGGCTGCTTGGCGGCGAACAGGTGCAGGTAGTACTCGCCGCTGGCCTCGTCGAGCTGCCAGGTCGGACCCGAGAAGTGCGAGTGCCAGTTGGTCGGCTCGGCCCCCGGAGTCCCGGCCGCCATGCCGGCGCGCGGCGGCCGCCACCAGTACCAGTCCCGCTTCGGGGAGTCCGTGGACGACCGGCTCTCCACGAACCACGGGTGCTCGTCGCTGGTGTGGTTGACCACCAGGTCCAGGACCAGCCGGATCCCGCGCGCGTGCAGGGCCGCGACGAGCTGGTCGAGCTGAGCGAGCGTGCCGAACAGCGGGTCGACGTCCTGGTAGTCGCTGATGTCGTAGCCGTTGTCGGCCTGCGGCGAGGGGTAGACCGGCGAGAGCCAGACGACGTCGACGCCGAGGTCGGCCAGGTGGTCGATCCGCTGCAGGATGCCGCCGAGGTCGCCGACCCCGTCGCCGTCGGAGTCCTGGAACGAGCGCGGGTAGACCTGGTAGACGACGGCGCGGGTCCACCACGGGTGGTCGGCGGCGGGCATGCCGCCAGCCCAGCACGGTGCACGCCGCGTCGCACCCGCGCGCTACGGTCGCCGACCGTGCCCCCTGGAGTGCTGCTCGTGACCGGCGGGAGCCGCGGCATCGGTGCGGCGACCGTCCGCGCCGCCGCGGCGGCGGGCTGGTCGGTCGCCCTGACCTACCGGGACGACGAGGCCGCGGCGGCCGCCGTCGTCGCCGACGTCGAGGCCGCCGGCGGGACCGCCGCCGCCGTGCCCGCCGACGTCGCGGTCGAGGACGACGTGGTGTCGGCCTTCGCCGCCGCCGCCGACGCCCTGGGACCGGTGACCGGGCTGGTGGCCAACGCCGGCATCGTCGGACCCCGGGCGCGGGTCGACGAGTACACCGCCGAGCGGGTGCGGCGGGTGCTCGAGGTCAACGTGCTCGGCGCCGTCCTGTGCTGCCGCGAGGCGGTGCGCCGGATGTCCACCCGCCACGGCGGGTCCGGGGGCTCGGTCGTGCTCGTCTCCTCGGTCGCCAGCCGGCTCGGCTCGCCCGGCGAGTACGTCGACTACGCCGCCAGCAAGGGCGCCGTCGACACCCTGGGCATCGGGCTGGCCCGCGAGGTGGCCGGTGAGGGGGTCCGGGTCAACGTCGTCCGCCCGGGGATCATCGAGACGGAGATCCACGCCAGCGGGGGCCAGCCGGACCGGGTCGCGCGCATCGGGCCGACCGTGCCGATGGGCCGGGCCGGCCTGCCTGCGGAGGTGGCCGCCGCCGTGCTGTGGCTGCTCGGCGAGGACTCCGGCTACTGCACCGGGACCCTGCTCGACGTCACCGGCGGCCGCTGATCGGTGCGCGCGTCAGGACGGGGTCCGCCCCGTGGCCCCGGGTGGTGCTCCGGTCACACCCGCGGCTCGTGCGGCCCGGCCGGCGCGACCACCGCGGTGGAGGAGGCCACGGCGGCCGGGACGTCGGCGGACTGCAGCCCCGGGTGGCCGAGCACGCCGCCGGACCGCAGTCCGCCCGGCGACCCGGTGGAACCGCTGTTTGGATGGAGCGAGCCCGTCGGGACACACCCGGCACCGACCCCGAGGAGAACCGATGGCCGAGCTGAGCCGACCGGACGTCGAGCCGCCCACCGGACCGGCCCCCGCCGACCTGGTGATCGAGGACCTCGTCGTGGGCGACGGCCCGGAGGCCAAGGCCGGCGACCTGGTCAGCGCCCACTACGTCGGCGTCACGCACGACGGCGGCGAGCAGTTCGACGCCTCCTGGGACCGGGGCGACCCGCTGGAGTTCCGCCTGGGCGTCGGCATGGTCATCCAGGGCTGGGATGAGGGCATGGCCGGCATGCGCGTGGGCGGCCGCCGTCGCCTCACCATCCCGCCGCACAAGGCCTACGGCGACCGCGGTGCCGGTGGCGTCATCAAGCCCGGCGCCACGCTCGTCTTCGTCGTCGACCTCGTCGGCGTCCGCTGACGGAGGGGCCCGCCGGGATCAGGGTGACCCGGTGGTTGCGCCGGGCAACGGTTGGGCACGGGGACGGCCATGACGGAGCCGGTGCCCACCCGCGACCACGCCCTGGTGCAGGAGGCCCCCGGGAGTGGGTCGGGCGCCGAGTCCACCGGCACCGTCGTCGTCGCCGGCCTGGCCAACCTCGGCATCGCGATCGCCAAGCTCGTCGGCGGGCTGGTCAGCCACTCCTCGGCGATGCTGTCGGAGGCCGCACACTCGGTGGCCGACACGATCACCGAGGTGCTGCTGTTCGTCGCGCTGAAGCGGGGCACGAAGGCGCCGGACGCCCGCCACCCGGTCGGCTACGGACGCGAGACCTACTTCTGGGCGCTGCTCGCCTGCCTGGCCACCTTCACCCTCGGCGCCGGCTTCTCCTTCTACCAGGGCGTCGAGACGATCCTCGAGGGCGAGGAGCAGGGCGACCCGCTGATCGCCTACGTCGTCCTGGGGGTCTCGTTCCTCCTCGAGGGCGCGTCCTGGCTCAAGGCCGTCCGCCAGGTGCGCGGCTCGGCCCGCCGGTGGGGGACGACGTGGCGGCGCTACCTGGCCGCGACCAGCGACACCACGGTCAAGGCGGTCACCTTCGAGGACAGCGCCGCGCTGATCGGCCTGGTCCTCGCCGCGCTCGGGCTCTTCCTCGAGCAGGTGACCGGCGACCCGGTGTGGGACGGCGTCGCGGCGATCCTCATCGGCGTCCTGCTGCTCCTGGTCGCCGGGGTCCTGGCGCGGGCCAACGTCTCGCTGCTCATCGGCCAGTCGGTCCCGCGCAGCATCGAGGACCAGCTGCGGGCCGAGATCGCCGGCCTCGAGCAGGTCGTCGACGTCCCGGTGCTCCTCACCTCGGTCATCGGCCCCGGTCAGCTCGTCGTCTCGGCCAAGGTCGACTTCGCCGACGAGGCCACGGTGGCCGACGTCGAGCGCGCCTCCGACGAGGCCGAGCGTCGGCTGGTGGCCCGGCACCCCGGCGTGCGGTTCGTCTTCCTCGACCCGACGCCGGGAGACGGACGGGCCCGGGCGGAGGCCCACCGGCCGGAAGAACGGCCGCCGGACCGCGGTTGAGCGGGCCGTGCGCATCGAGGTCTGGTCCGACGTCGTCTGTCCGTGGTGCTACATCGGCAAGCGCCGGCTGGAGACCGCGCTGGCGCGGTTCCCGCACCGTGACGAGGTCGAGGTGGTCTGGCGGTCCTTCCAGCTCGACCCCTCGGTCCCCGAGGGCCAGACGCACCCGACCCTGCCGGCGCTCGCCGCGAAGTACGGGCGCCCGGTGGAGGAGGTGCGGGCGATGATGCGGCACGTCGAGGAGACCGCCGCCGCCGAGGGGCTGTCCTACCGCCTGGCGGACGGCGTCAGCGGCAACACCCTGCTGGCGCACGAGCTCGTCCACCTCGCCGCCGAGCGCGGGCTGCAGGGGGCGATGGAGGAGCGGCTGCTGCACGCCCACTTCCAGGAGGGGCGCCCGGTCTTCGACGTCGGCTCGCTGGTCCCGCTCGCGGTCGAGGTCGGGCTGGACGAGGCCGAGGTGCGCGCCGCGCTGGCCGACCACCGGCACCGCCCCGCCGTCCTGGCCGACGCCGCCACCGCGCAGGCGTTCGGGGCCACCGGCGTCCCGTTCTTCGTGGTCGACCGCCGCTTCGGCGCCTCCGGCGCCCAGCCCGCCGAGCTGCTGCTCCAGCTCCTCGAGCGCGCCTGGGCCGACCGCGCCCCGCTGAGCACGTAGAAGGGCCCCCTCCCGCAGGGGGAGAGGGCCCTCGTGCGCAGCGGCGCCCTGGACGGCCTGCTGCTACTTCATCGCCGGGCCGCCCTGCTCGGTGCCGGAGATGTTCCGGAGCAGGTCGTGGCAGCGCTTGGCGCGCGCGGAGTCCTGTTCCATGACCTCGCGGAAGAACGCGGCGATGTCGTCCAGGCCGGCGTTCTCGGCGTCCCGCACGTACTGGCCGTAGTCGTGCCCGGCCTTCAGCGAGTGGTACTGCACGGAGATCAGGTCGAAGGCGACGTCCTCGAAACCGGTCTCACCGGTGGCCATGGGGGACCTCCTCGTCGATGCGGTTGGGCGCCCGAGCAGGTGCCCCACCATCGCGCGACGAAACGGAACGCACCGTCACCCGCTCAGGACCGCCCGGCCTCCGGTGGTGCCTCGGAGAACGCCCCGCCGGTGACGTCGCCACCGCCGGCGTCGTCGGCGAGCGTCTGCCCGGCCGTGGTCTCCGGGTCGTCGGCGGCCGGCTCGTCGGCGCCGGTGGACACCGGGTCGTCGTCGGTCGAGGCCAGGTCGGCGCCCTGGCCGTAGGCGCCCGGGTCGGCCTGCATCGTGCGGGGGTCGTTGAGCGGGTCCGGGACGTCGGGGTCGGTGACGGTCATGCGCTCCCGGTTGCCCCTGGACGAGGGCGGCGAATCCCTGGCCGATGCGTAACCCGTGTGTTACGCATGTGCCGTGGAGGCGCTCGCGGCTCTCGCCGACCCGACCCGCCGCCAGCTGGTCGCCCTGCTGGCGCAGGGCGAGCTCGCCGCCGGTGAGCTCGCCGACCGGTTCCCGGTGAGCCGCCCGGCGGTCAGCCGGCACCTGCGCGTGCTGCGCGAGGCCGGCCTGGTCCGCAGCCGGGTCGAGGGACGCCGGCGGCTCTACGCGCTGGACCCGCGGCCGCTGCGGGAGCTCGACGAGTGGCTCGAGCCCTACCGCGACCTGTGGGCCCAGCGGCTCGACGCGCTGGACACCGAGATCGCCCGAGGCCGCCGGGCCCGGGCGCACCCCCCGACGGACGGAGACGCCCCGTGACCGACCAGCAGACCCCCAGCGGGGCCCCGACCGACCGCCGCGGCGCCGTCACCACGCTCTCCGACGGCCGGCAGCGCCTGGAGTTCCGCCGCTCCTGGCCCGACGGCCCCGACGACGTCTGGGCCGCGCTCACCGAGCCCGACCGGCTGTCCCGCTGGATCGGCACCTACGAGGGCGAGCGGGCACGCGGCGGCCGCGGCGCGTTCACCATGACCCACGAGACCGAGCCGGCGAGCGAGGAGGTGACGATCGTCGAGTGCGACCCGCCGCGCCGGCTGGTCGTCCAGTGGGTGCAGGCCGGGACGGAGGACTGGCGGGTCGAGCTCGACCTCACCGTGGAGAGCGGCCGCACCACCCTGCACTTCGTCCAGGTGTTCGCGGCCGGCACCGACGTCACCGACTTCGCCCTCGGCTGGCACTGGTACCTGGACAAGTTCGACGCGGAGGTCGGCGGGCGACCGGTCCCCGCCGACTGGGACGCCTTCCTCGCCGCGACCGGCCCCGACTACGGCCGCGCGCCCGACGCCTGACCGGCGCAGAGCGTGGGGAGCTCAGGCCCGGGCGGCGCGCGCGCCGAGCACGGCCATCGCGACCGCGGCGGCCAGCCCCACGGCGACGACGGCCGTCTCACCCGGCTCGGCGCCCGCCGGGGTCAGCCGCCGCCGGACCAGGCGCTCCTGCAGGTAGCCGGGCACCAGGGCCGCTCCCACCCCCCCGAGCACCGCGGCCGCCCGCGGGGCCGGACCGGCGGCCAGCCGGGCCAGCGCCCAGCCGTGCGCGGCGACCGTCCACGCGGGCGGGCCCAGCGCCGTCCCGGCCCACCACGCGTCACGCCCCACCGTGGCGGGGTCCCCGGCGAGCACCGGGGTGTCGAAGGCCCGCCGCCGGCGCAGCGCCAGGACCAGCCCGGCCAGGTCGGCCGCGAGCTGCAGACCGGAGACGGCGACCAGCGCGGACCGCGACGACGTCATCGAGCGCGCTCGGGCGCCGTCACCTGCACCGGCTCGGGCCCGGTCCACGGGCCCAGCGTGTCGAGGAACTCCCGCCGGCGGCCCAGCCGCTGCCCGGACTGCACCGGGTAGGCGGTGTGGGAGCCGGTGAGCTCCCGGGCGGCGTGGACGGCGAAGTTCGGGTCCTCCTGCGCCTCGCGGGCGACGGCGACCAGGTCCGCCATCCCGGCGGCGACGACGGCCTCGGCCTGCGCGGGGTCGACGATCAGCCCGACCGCCATCGTGGCGACGTCGGCCTCGGCGCGGATCCGGGCGGCGAAGGGCACCTGGTAGCCGTAGCCGAGCGGGTGCTGCCAGCCGCCGAGCCCGCCGCCGGAGGCGTCCACCACGTCGACGCCACGGCGGCGCAGCTCGGCGGCCAGCGCCACGGTGTCGTCGAGGGTGGTCCCGCCGTCGGTGCCGTCGACCGCCGAGACCCGCACGAACAGCGGCCGGTCGCCGGGCCAGGCGGCACGGACGGCCTCGACCACCTCGAGCGGGAAGCGCGTGCGGGCCTCCCGCGAGCCGCCGTAGGCGTCGGTGCGCCGGTTGGAGAGCGGGGAGAGGAACTGGTGCAGCAGGTAGCCGTGCGCGGCGTGCACCTCGACGACGTCGAAGCCGGCCGCGAGCGCCCGCCGGGTCGCCGCGACGAAGGCCTCGCGCACCTCGCTGAGCTCGGCGGCGGTCAGCTCGTGCGGCACCGGCCAGCCCGGACCCACCGGCACGGCGCTGGCGGAGACCGTCGGCCACGGGTCCTCGCCGGGGCGGGCGTTCTCCGGTGCCACCGCGGCGCCGCCGTCCCAGGGGCGCTGGCTGCTGGCCTTGGCGCCGGCGTGCGCGAGCTGGATGCCCGCCGCCGCACCGGAGGCGTGCAGGAAGTCGGCCACCCGTGCCAGGCCCGGGACGTGCGCGTCGGACCACAGGCCGACGTCCCCGTGGCTGATCCGGCCCTCGGGCGTCACCGCCGTGGCCTCCACCAGGACCAGGCCGAAGCCGCCGAGGGCGAAGCGGCCGAGGTGCACGAGGTGGTAGTCGCCGACGAGGCCGTCGGTCACCGAGTACTGGCACATCGGAGCGACCACCAGCCGGTTGGGCAGGGTCAGCCCCCGCAGGGCGAACGGGGTCAGCAGGGCGGGCGTCGCAGGTGTGGGACCGGTCACGACAGGAACCCAACACCGCGCGGGACGGTGCTCTTCCGGGGGACCGGCACGCCCATGACAAGACGTCCTATACGTAACATCTCTCACCGTTACAGGCAGGTGTCCCCGCTTGTACGCTGTGCCGACCGGACGGCCGGAGACACCCCGCCGTCCCGCACACAGCCAGGTACCGGCGCCGGTGTCCCTCGCACCCGGCGTGCCCAGAGGATGGAGACGCCGTGACTCAGTTGGCCACACCCGGTCTCGAGAACGCCCCGACCACGCACGCCCGCCTGCTCGCCTGGGTGCGCGAGATGGCGGAGCTGACGCAGCCGGACCAGGTGGTGTGGGTCGACGGCACCGACGAGGAGTGGGAGCGGCTGACCCAGCAGCTGGTCGAGGCCGGCACCTTCACCCGCCTGGAGAAGAAGCCCAACTCCTTCTGGTGCGCCTCCGACCCCAGCGACGTCGCGCGCGTCGAGGACCGCACCTTCATCTGCTCGGTCGACGAGGCCGACGCGGGGCCCACCAACAACTGGATGGCCCCCGACGAGATGAAGTCGATCATGACCGAGCTGTACCGCGGCTCGATGCGCGGCCGGACGATGTACGTCATCCCGTTCTGCATGGGCCCGGTCGAGGCCGAGAACCCGATGTTCGGCGTCGAGCTCACCGACTCGGAGTACGTCGTCGTCTCGATGCGGGTCATGGCGCGCATCGGCAGCCGCATCCTCGAGGCGATGGGCACCGACCGGCCGTTCGTGCCGGCCATGCACTCCCTGGGCGCCCCGCTCGAGGAGGGCCAGGAGGACGTGCCGTGGCCGTGCAGCCAGACCAAGTACATCGTGCACTTCCCCGAGGAGCGGGCCATCTGGTCCTACGGCTCGGGCTACGGCGGCAACGCCCTGCTGGGCAAGAAGTGCTACTCGCTGCGGATCGCCTCGGCGATGGCCCGTGACGAGGGCTGGCTCGCCGAGCACATGCTGATCCTCAAGCTGACCAGCCCGCAGCAGAAGACGTACTACATCGCGGCGGCCTTCCCGAGCGCCTGCGGCAAGACCAACCTGGCGATGCTCGAGCCGACCATCCCCGGCTGGAAGGTCGAGACCCTGGGCGACGACATCGCCTGGATGCGCTTCGGCGAGGACGGCCGGCTCTACGCGCTCAACCCCGAGTACGGCCTGTTCGGCGTCGCGCCGGGCACCGGCTGGGACACCAACCCCAACGCGATGCGCACGATCGACAAGGGCAACTCGGTCTTCACCAACGTCGCCCTCACCGACGACGGCGACATCTGGTGGGAGGGCATGACCGAGGAGCCGCCCGCGCACCTGACCAGCTGGAAGAAGCAGGACTGGACGCCGGACTCCGACGAGCCCTCGTCGCACCCGAACTCGCGCTTCTGCACCCCGATCACCCAGTGCCCGATCCTGGCGCCGGAGTACGAGGACCCGAAGGGCGTGCCGATCTCGGCGATCCTCTTCGGCGGCCGCCGCAAGACCACGATCCCGCTGGTCACCGAGGCCCGGGACTGGAACCACGGCGTGTTCCTGGGTGCCACCCTGTCCTCGGAGACGACCGCGGCGGCCACCGGCGCGGTCGGCGTCGTCCGCCGCGACCCGTTCGCGATGCTGCCCTTCATCGGCTACAACGCCGGTGACTACTTCCGGCACTGGGTCGAGACCGGCAAGGCGCACGACGCCACCAAGCTGCCGCGGATCTTCTACGTGAACTGGTTCCGCCGCGACGAGGACGGCGGCTTCCTGTGGCCGGGCTTCGGCGAGAACAGCCGGGTCCTCAAGTGGGTCGTCGAGCGCCTCGAGGGCACCGCGGCCGCGGAGGAGACCCCGGTCGGCCACGTCCCGGCGGCGGACTCCCTCGACGTCTCCGGCCTGGACATGACCCAGGACCGGGTGCGCAAGGCGCTCGCCGTCGACAAGGACGAGTGGCGCGCCGAGGTCCCGCAGATCACCGAGTGGTTCGAGAAGTTCGGGGACAAGCTGCCCAGCACCATGTGGGACGAGCTGGAGATCCTCAAGAGCCGCCTCGCCTGAAGAAGGACCCCCTCCTCCCCACCCCTCGCGAGCTCGGGGCGGTGCCCTGGAGGGGGCCACGCGGGCCCCGCACCGGACAGCGTCGTCCGGGACGGGGCCCGCGGCCTGTCCGACACGGCCTCGTGCCGTCTCCCGGCCCTGCGCCCCACCGTCGGTTAGCGTGGCGGGAGAACCGCGTCCCCTGACGACAGGTCCCACCCCGGTGTCCAATCCGTACCTGCACGTGCTGCGCACGCCGCACGCGCTGCCCATGGTGCTCGCCGCCTTCATCGGCCGGCTCCCGCTGTCGATGGTGGGTCTGGGCTGCGTCCTGCTCGTCGCCTCCGAGACCGGGTCCTACGGCCTGGGCGGCGCCGTCGCGGCCGCCGGTGCGGTCACCACCGCGATCGCGGGACCCGTGCTCGGCCGGTGGGCCGACACCCACGGCCAGCGCCGGACGCTGCTCCCGGTGGTCGTCGTCTTCGCCGCCGCCGGCGCGCTGTTCCTGGCCGCGGTCAAGGAGGACTGGCCGCGCTGGACCCTCTTCGTCACCGCCGGTCTCGCCGGGGCGTGCATCCCGCCGGTCGCCTCGATGATCCGGGTCCGCTGGACGCACCTGCTGCGCGGCACCACCCGGCTGCCGGCCGCGCTGGCGATGGAGTCCGTCGTCGACGAGTTCGTCTTCATCGTCGGGCCGGTGCTGGTCACGTTCCTGTCCACCACCGGGCACGCGACCTCCGGGGTGGTCACCGCCTTCGCGCTGGCCGTCGTCGGCGCGCTGCTGTTCGCCGCGCAGGGCCGCACCGAGCCGCCGCCGCACGGGCACGAGGCCCGCCGGGGCCCCGCGGCGATCCGCACGCCGGGCCTGAAGGTGCTCTTCGTCGTGGGCGCCGCGGTCGGCTCGATCCTCGGCACGCTCGAGATCGCCCTGGTCGCCTTCGCCGACGAGGTCGACGCCATGGCGCTGTCCGGCGTGCTCATCGCCGGCCTGGCGCTCGGCTCCATGGCCAGCGGCATCGGCTGGGGTGCCGTCCACTGGCGGCACCCGCTGCGGCACCGGCTGCTGGTGGTGCTCGTGGCGCTGACCGTGCTCACCGTGCCGCTCTCGCTGGTCGGCAACGTCTGGGTGATGATCCCGCTGGTCGTCGTCGCCGGCGTGGCCGTGTCGCCGTCGCTGATCAGTTCCTTCACCCTCGCCGAGCTGATCGTGCCGCGGTCGGCCGTGACCGAGGCCTTCACCTGGATCGGCACCGCGCTGGGGCTCGGCGTCGCGGTCGGTACCTCGGTCGCCGGCAAGATCGTCGACACCTACGGCGCCAACGCGTCGTTCCTCGTCGCCACGGTCTCCGCGGGGCTCGCCGCCGTCGTCGTGCTGGCGTTCCAGCGGCTGCTGCACGTGCCGGCCGAGCACGCCGCCGAGCCCGCGATGGCCGGCTGACCCCGGGCTCGTGACCCGTCCTCGGCCGGCGGCCGGTGGCGGCCGTGTCCTCGGCGTCGCCCCGGAGCGGCTGGGCCGGTGGCTGGACGGTGTCGTCGCCCGGCACGGGGCTCTCGGGACGACCGCCGGCGACGACGGGGCGCTGCACCTGACCTGCGCCGACGGCACCAGCGTGACGCTGCGGGCGCCCTTCGGCTGGACGCCCGCCCCGCCGCTGCTGACCTCCTTCACCGCCGCGGCCCGGCAGCCGCGGCGGGCGGCGGTGCTGCTGGTGCGCCGCGGGCGCTGGGCGGCCGGGGTCTTCGCCGGCGGCGACCTGGTCGTCTCCAAGGTCGACACCCGCCTCGTGCAGGGGCGCAGCGCCGCCGGCGGCTGGAGCCAGCAGCGCTTCGCCCGCCGGCGCGCGAACCAGGCCGACGCCGTGGTGACCGCGGCCGCCGACACCGCCGCCCGGGTCCTGCTGCCGCACGCCGGCGACGTGGCGGCGCTGTTCACCGGCGGCGACCGCGGGATGGTCGACGACGTGCTCGCCGACCCCCGGCTGCGACCCCTGGCGGCGCTGCGCCGGGAGCCCGCGCTGGAGGTCGGCGAGCCGACGAAGGCGGTCCTGCTCGCGACCCCCGGGCAGTTCCGCGCGGTGCAGGTCCACGTCGTGGAGCCCGCCGACCGCCCGGCCTGACGCGCCGGGTCCGGGACGGTGTGCGCTCAGGGCGCACTCCTGCTGCCCGGACGCGGCGTCAGCGCACACCGTCGTCCGCGGGGGAGACGGGGACGGCGGGACGGCGTAACGTCCACCGACCGTGTCCGCGACGCCGACCGACACGACCACCGCCGCCACCGCGACCGACCCCGTCCTCGCCGCCGAGCGCGCCCACCTGGCCCTCGCCGGGGACTGTCTGACCGAGATGCGCACCGCCGCCTCCGCCGTCGTCGACGCCGGGGTCGACGCCTGGGCCTCCGAGCGGCTGGGTGCCGCCCGGGCCGACCGGCTGCGCTCCCTGGCCGCCGACCCCGGCGTCCCCGCCTTCTTCGGGCGCACCGACACGGCCGAGGAGACCTTCCACATCGGCCGCCGGCACCTCCGCGACGCCGCGGGCTCCCCGGTCGTCATCGACTGGCGGGCGCCGATGAGCCGGCCGTTCTACCGGGCCAGCGCCGCCGATCCGCAGGGCCTGGTGCGCCGTCGCCGCTTCGGTTTCTCCGGCGGCGAGCTCACCGGCTACGAGGACGAGCTGCTGGCCGCAGGGGAGGAGGGCGACGGCACGCTGCTGCGCGACGGCACTCCGAGCCGGGTCCTGCTCTCCGAGACGTCGAGCCGGGTCCTGCTCTCCGAGACGTCGAGCCGGGTCCTGCTCTCCGAGACGTCGAGCCGGGTCCTGCTCTCCGAGACGTCGAGCCGGGTCCTGCTCCACGAGATCGAGCGCCCCCGCAGCGGCCCGATGCGCGACATCGTCGCCACCGTCCAGCCCGATCAGGACGAGATCGTGCGAGCGCCGCTGGCCGAGTCGGTCTGCGTGCAGGGTGCGCCGGGCACCGGCAAGACCGCGGTGGGCCTGCACCGCGCCGCCTACCTGCTCTACACGCACGGCGGGCAGCTGGCCCGCACCGGCGTCCTCGTCGTCGGGCCCAACCGGGCCTTCCTCCGCTACATCGAGCAGGTGCTGCCCACCCTCGGCGAGGTCGACGTCGAGCAGACGACGGTCGCCGGGCTGACCGGCCGGGTGCCGGTGCGGGCGCAGGACCGTCCCGAGGTCGCCGTCCTCAAGGGCGACGCCCGCATGGCCGAGGTGCTCGCCCGCGCGCTGTGGGGGTCGATCGCCAAGCCCGCCGACGACGTCCTCGTCCCGCTGGCCGGCCGCCGCTACCGGGTGCCGGTCGAGCGGCTCAAGCGCCACGTCGACGACCTGCGCCGGCGCGGGCGGGTGCCCGACGACCAGCAGCGCCTGCACCACGCCGCGGGGCGGGAGCGGCTGGCGCTGCTGCTGGCCGAGGACGCCCGGCGGCAGAAGGAGGAGGCCGGCGGCAGTCCCACGGACGCCGAGACCCGCCGCGCCGCCCGCAGCCCCGAGGTCCGCGCGTTCTGCGACGCCGTCTGGCCCGCCTGGGACGCCGCCGGTCTGGTCGCCGCGCTGCTGACCGACCCCGCCGTCCTCGCCCGCGCCGCCCGCGGCCTGCTCACCGACGACGAGCAGGCGCTGCTGCACCGGCCGCCCGCACGCGCGGTGCGCACCACCCCGTGGACCGAGGCCGACGCCGTCCTGGTCGACGAGGCCGCCGGGCTGATCGAGCGCACCTCCGGCTACGGGCACGTCGTCGTCGACGAGGCGCAGGACCTCTCGCCCATGCAGTGCCGCGCGGTGGCCCGCCGGCTGGCCGCGGGGTCGCTCACCGTGCTCGGCGACCTCGCCCAGGCCACCAGCCCCTGGTCGCCGTCCGAGTGGGCGCCCACCCTGGCCGGCCTCGGCCGCCCCGGCACCGCCGTCCGCCCGCTCACCCGCGGCTACCGGGTGCCGGGCGAGGTCCTCGACTACGCCAACCGGCTGCTGCCGGTCATCGCCCCCGGGTTGCCGGCGGCCTCGGCCGTGCGCCGCGGCTCCGGCTCGCTGGCGGTACGGCCGGTGACCGACCTCGCCGGGCCGCTGGCCGTCGTGGTGGCCGAGCTCGCGGCGGAGGAGGGGTCGATCGGGATCGTCTGCGCCGACGCCGCGGTGCCGGACGTGGCCCGGCTGCTGCACGACGCCGGCCTGCCGGCCGCGGTGCTCGACGACGACGCCACGGCCGCGCGGGTCGCCGTCGTCCCGGCGACGCTGGCCAAGGGGCTGGAGTTCGACGCCGTCGTCGTCGCCGACCCGGCGGCCATCGCCGCGGCCGAACCGCGTGGCCTCAACCGGCTCTACGTGGTGCTGACCCGCGCGGTGAGCACGCTCGTCGTCCTCCACCGCGACGACCTGCCCGCCCCACTGGTCTGCTGAGCACCACCCGTCCCGTGCGTCCCTGGCGGAGGGCGTTCGGCGCGGGTGGTTGTGGCGCGTGCCGATACCTGTTGCAGTGTTCGCGGCCCTAGGGGAGGGAGGCGCCCATGGACCCGCTGCCGAGCCGGCTCAGCACGCTGCTGCAGTTGGCCGCCACCATCGTGGTCGCCGGCGCCCTCGTGGCCGGCCTGCTCCTCCCGTGGGTCGGCGCGCCCTCGCTGGCCGCCCAGCAGTCGACCGGCCTGCTCGGCGACCTCCCCACCGAGCTGACCAGCGACCCGCCCGCGGGCAACACCGTCCTGCTCGCCGCGAACGGCGAGCCGATCACGTACTTCTACGACGAGAACCGCGACCCGGTGGAGTCCGGCGAGATCGCCGAGGTCATGAAGCAGGCGATGGTGGCCATCGAGGACGCCCGCTTCCACGAGCACCACGGCCTCGACGTGCAGGGGACGGCCCGCGCGCTGGCCCGCAACATCGCCGCGGGTGCCGTGGCCGAGGGCGGGTCGACGCTCACCCAGCAGCTGGTCAAGCAGACCCTGCTGCAGACCGCCGACACCGCCGAGGAGCGCTCGGCCGCCACCGAGCAGACGCTCGGCCGCAAGCTGCGCGAGGCCCGCCTGGCGCTGGCCGTCGAGGACGTCCACACCAAGGACGAGATCCTCACCCGCTACCTGAACATCGTCTACTTCGGCCAGAACGCCTACGGCATCCAGCCCGCCGCCCGCGCCTTCTTCGGCGTCGACGCCGCCGCGCTCACCCTGCCCCAGGCCGCGCTGCTGGCCGGGCTGGTGCAGAGCCCCACCTCCGACGACCCGTTCACCGCGCCCGAGGAGGCCACGGCGCGCCGCGACGAGGTGCTGTCGCGGATGGCCGAGCAGGGCCTCGTGACCCCGGAGCAGGCCGCCGCCGCGCAGGCCGAGCCCCTGGGGCTCACGCCCGCGCCGGCTCCGCGCCGCGGCTGTGTGGAGGCCAGCGCCGGCCCGTTCGTCTGCGACTTCGTGCAGCGGTACCTGATCCAGGAGCTCGGGCTCACCCAGGAGCAGCTGGACAACGGCGGCTACGTCGTCCAGACGACGCTGGACCCGGAGCTGCAGCGCTCCGGCGACGCCGCGGTCCTCGAGACGCTGGCGCCGGACGACTCCCTGGCCGGCATGTTCACCGCCGTCGAGCCCGGCACCGGTCACCTGCTCGCGATGAGCGTCAACCGCAGCTTCGGCTACGACCTCGCCGACCCCACCCAGGAGTCGTTCAACCTCAACGTCGCGCCCAGCCAGGGCTCGGGCTCGACGTACAAGGTGTTCGTGGCCGCCGCCGCGCTGGCCCGCGGCTACTCGTCGTACTACACGCTCACGGCCCCCGAGCCCTACGTCTCCCGGGTGTACAACGGCCCCTGCCAGGGCCGCGACACCGACGGCCGGTACTGCGTGCGCAACGCCGGGTCGGGCTACCGCTCGACGCTGGACCTGACGACGGCGCTCTACCAGTCGTCCAACACCTACTTCCTCGCCCTCGAGGACGCCCTCGGCAGCGTCGAGGAGCCGGTGCGGATGGCCGAGGCGATGGGGCTGTTCCAGTTCAGCCCGCCCGAGCTGCCGCAGCAGATCATCGACGAGAACCGCGGCTCGTTCACCTTCGGCGCCGAGGCCACCAGCCCGCTGGCGCTGGCCAGCGCCTACTCGACCTTCGCCGCGAGCGGCACCCAGTGCGACGTCGTCCCGGTGACCGCCGTCCTCGACCGGCACGGCGAGCCCGCGGTCGGCGTCGACGGCGAGCCGCTGCCGGTGGGCGACCGGTGCACGCCGGAGGCGATCCCGCCGGGCGTGGCCGACACGATGAACCAGATGCTGCGCAAGGACGTCGAGCCGGGCAACCCCGGGCAGACCGGCGCGCGGGCCCACGTCCCCGGGCACCAGATCGCCGGCAAGACCGGCACCTCGCAGGACAACTTCTCGGTGGCCTTCGTCGGCTACACGCCCGAGATCACCGCGAGCGTCATGGTGCTCAACCCCAAGCGCAACGAGGACGTCGGCGGCTTCGGCGGCGGCAAGGGCGCAACGATCTGGCGGAACGCCATGGCGCCGATCCTGCAGGCCCGCGGCAGCGGCGAGTTCCCGCCGGCCGACCCCACCGTGCAGGACGGCAACACCCGCCCGGTGCCCGGCTGCTCCGGCGTGCGGTCCTGCGAGCGCGCGCTGGCCGAGGCGGGGTTCACCTCCCGCACCGTGCGCGTCGACGGCGACGAGGCAGAGGGCACGTTCCTCGGCACCAGCCCGTCGCGGGGTGGCCGCGCCGTGCCGGGTCAGCAGGTGTCGATCCTGGTCAGCAACGGCAGCGACTACGTGGAGCCCGCTCCCGCACCCCCGGCCAGGCCGGTGCCGGTGCCGGACCCCGAGCCCGCGCCGCCGGAGGCACCACCGGCCGAGCCGCCGCCGCCCGCCCCCGAGGCGCCGGCTCCCGAACCGGCACCGGCACCGGCACCCGAGCCGGCACCGGCACCGGAGCCGGCACCAGCACCGGCTCCCGAGCCCCCGCCCTCCCCGGATCCCGGGTTCCCACCGCTCCCGGGTCTGGAGCCCCCGCCCTTCCCGGTCCCGGGGTAGTCCCCCCGCTGCCGCCGGCCCAGCCGCTCGTCGAGCGACTGGGTGAGCAGCCACCCGGCCAGCAGCACCAGGTGCAGCAGGAACATCCACAGGCCGACGGCGACCACCGCGCCGACGGCGACCAGGCCGCCGAACGGTGCCCCGAGGTCCAGGGGCAGCGACAGGAACAGCACGAACCCCTGCAGGAAGCCGGACAGGCAGGCCGCGGTGAACAGCGCCCCGGAGGCCACCGCGCGGCGGCGGTGCCGGCCAGCGGCCACCACGCCGAAGCCCCACGCCAGGGGCACGGTGAGGACGAACAGCACCGAGTAGTAGCCGACGAAGAAGCGGCCGACGGCCGGACCCAGGCCCTCCTCCAGGGCCAGGTCGGCCATGAAGCGGGCCGTCAGCAGCAGCGGGTACAGCAGCACGGGTGTGACGACGACCAGCGGCAGGGTGAGCGCCCGTCCGCGCCAGCCGGTGAGGGTGTCGGTGTCCCGGTGCCGGCTGAAGCGCAGCAGGGCGCGCCGCAGCCCCTCGCCGTAGAACGACAGCGGCACCAGCGCCAGGAGGAAGCCGAGCAGGTCCAGGCGGAGGCCGGCGGCGGCCAGCCGCTCCACCGCCCCGGGCGCGCCCAGCTCGGCCGGCAGCAGCTCGGTCAACCGCCCGACGAGGGCGCGCACCTCGGTGGGTGAGGTCACCAGCGCGGTGAGCCGGACGGCCACCAGCAGCAGCGGCACGACGGCGATGCCGGCGTAGAAGGTCAGCCCCGCGGCGATGAGGGCGAGGTCGCGGCCGCGCAGCAGGCGGCGGGCGCCGCCCAGCAGCGCCCGCGTCTCGGCACCCAGCCGGGCCGCCGTCCACCTCCGTGCCGGGCTCACCGGCTCATGCCACCAGTCCGGGCGGTCCCGCGCCCGCCGAGCGGCCGGGGCGGGAGTCGGCTCAGTCGTCGGGGTTCGTGTCGTCGGTGGTGGGCGCGTCGTTGCCCGGGTTCTCGCCGGTCTCCTGGCAGCTCGCGTCCTGCTCGTTGCTCGCGTTCTCCCCGCTGGCGTCGCAGTTGGTCGGGCCCCGGGAGAAGTCGGTGTTGTCACCGCAGGCGACCACCGAGCCGAGCAGGGCGAGCGCGAGGAGCGGCCGGGCGAGGCGCATCCGCGTGGATGAGGACATGCTCCGACTCGTGCTCGGCACGGGGCACTCCCAAACCGGGTGGACCGAACCGGGAGCCGGCCGGTCGACCGGGTGTGACACGGGAATTCAAATGACTCATTGTCACGAAGCAGTCACAGGCATTACGGTGAGTACGTCCAATGGGGCACTCCGTCACCGACCTGGGTGACACCCCGTGGACGCCGTCGAGCCGGTCCGCCCGTGAGGGAGACCGGGCCGGGGACCCATCGCAGTCCCGGGGTGAAGTGCGCGCGGACACCCGTGCGCGCCGGGCGACTCCACGCCCGAACCCGTCAGCTAACCCGGTAGGCGGCCTGGGAGAAGGAGAGACGCCGAACCGTGGCGCCCCTGAGCACGTCCGTCCCCGGCACGTCCGCCTCCACCCGGTCGCGCCGCCGCGCCGTCCTCGCCCTCGTCGGCACCCTCGGCCTGGGTCTCGGTCTCGGGGCCGTCCCGGCGCCGGCCGTGGCGGAGGAGCCGACGTCGGCCGCCGAGGCCGCCCGGCTCGTCGCCGCCCGCGGGCACGAGCTCGAGGTCGTCACCGAGCAGTTCAACGAGGCCCGCGAGACGCTGACCGCCCAGCAGGCCGCCGCCGAGGCCGCCGCCGCGACGCTCGCCCAGGCACAGGCCGCCGTCGACGCCGCCCGCGACCAGGTCGTCGGGATCGCCCGCTCCGCCTACACCGGCGACAGCATGGGCCCGCTGCAGGCGCTCATGACCAGCCAGGACGCCGACGAGTTCGTCAACCGGGTCACGCTCCTCCAGGGCGTCGCCGGCTACCAGGGCGAGCTGCTCGGCCAGGCCGCCGCGGCCACCGGGACCGCCACCGCCGCCCAGGCCGCCGCCGCCGAAGCCGCCGCCGAGGCCCAGCGCCAGTACGACGACGTCGCCGCCCAGCAGGCCCGCCTCGAGGCGCAGATCGCCGACTACCAGGCCGACTTCTCCCGGCTCACCGCCGAGGAGCAGCGCGCCGCCCTCGAGGCCGCCGCGGCCGCGCACGCCGCCGAGGACACCCGCGCCAGCCGCGACGACGAGCGCGCCGAGAGCTCGACGGCCGGGAGCGCCACCTCGTCGTCCTCCGGCTCCTCGTCCGCCGGGACGTCCAGCGCCCCGGCGGCCGCCCCCGCCGGAGGGGGCAGCGGTGCCGCCGCGACGGCGGTGGCCACGGCCATGGCCCAGCGCGGAAAGCCCTACGTGTGGGCGGCAGCCGGCCCGGGCTCCTACGACTGCTCCGGTCTCACCCAGTACGCCTTCCGCGCCGCCGGCGTCACCCTCCCGCACTCCAGCGCCATGCAGTCGCGCATGGGCCAGGCGGTCTCCCGCGCGGACCTGCAGCCCGGTGACCTGGTCTTCTTCTACAGCCCGGTCAGCCACGTGGGCATCTACATCGGCAACGGCCAGATGGTGCACGCGCCGACCTCGGGCGACGTCGTCAAGGTGGCCAGCGTCGACTCGATGGGCGGCTACGCCGGCGCCCGCCGCGTCGCCTGAGGGAAGGACCCCCTGCCCCCACCGCTCGCGAGCTCGCGGCGGGACCCTGCGGGGTGCACCGTCCTCCCCGCCGGAGCCCCGGCACCGCCCAGGTGCCGGGGCTCCGGCGGGGGTTGACGCCGTCGCGCCGTCCGAGGACAGTGATCTACGAAGAGAGCGGCGCTCTCGAACTGGAGGTCGACGTGACCCGGACGTGGTGGGCCTCGGCGGTGGCGGCGCTCGTGTCGGAGGTCGCCGCTCTCGTGGCGCTCGGCTGGTGGGGGTCCAGCGCGCCCGGTGGAGGCGTCGTCCGGGTGCTCCTCGGAGTCGGGCTGCCGCTGGTCGCGATCGTCCTGTGGGGTCTGTTCGCCGCACCGCGGGCGGTGGTCGGCGTCCCGGTGCTCCGGGTGACGACCACGGTGCTCGTCTTCGGCTCGGCCGCGGCCGCCCTGGTCGCGATGAGTGCGCCCGCGCTGGCCGGACTGGTGGTCGCGACGGCCCTCCTCGGCTTCCTGCCGGCCGGTCCTGCCGCGCCCGTGCCGGGAGGCGACCGGCAGGTCAGACCGGCGTCCGGCTGACCTGCTGCAGCAGGCCCCACACGAACGCCGCGGTGGTGCCCGACGGCAGCCGGACCTCCCAGCGCGTGACCACCTGCGGGTCCGCCTCGACCGCGCCGGGCAGGCTGCTGACGTCGGCGACCACGTGCTCCCACACCCGCAGTCGCCCCTCCGCCGCCGGCGGCACCGGGGAGCCTGGCGCCCGGACGAGGTGCTCGTGCAGCACCGAGCCGCCCGGGCCCGAGACGACCTCCCAGCGCAGGTGCGGCCACAGCGGCAGCGGCCAGTGCCGGACCTCGAGGCCGAGGTCGCCGAAGCGCCGCGCCTCGACCCGCTCGGCCGGCCCGAGGACGGCGGCGCGCAACGCCAGGCCGCGCGGCGCCCGGTGCGCGTGCTGCAGCGCCTGCCACCGCGTGTGGGCAGCGTGCGCCGCGGCACGGTCGGCGCCCAGCCGGGGGAGCGCCTCGGCGACCAGGTCGGGCCGCAGGTCGGCCATCCGGCGGAGCAGCACCAGGCAGAACTCCCGCCGCGCCAGCCCCCGCACGGGCCCGACCCTGCCACGCAGGTCACACGGTCGGCCGGGACGCCCGGCGCGGGCCGGCCGTTGGGCAGGGGAGACCCGACCGTCCCCCTCGGAGGACCCGCTCCCCATGAACTCCCGCACCGTCGCCCTCGCCTTCCGCGCCGTCGCCGTCGCCGAGGCGCTGTCCTGGCTGGGCCTGCTCGCCGGCATGTACGTCAAGTACGTGCCGGAGACCTCCGAGGTGGGCGTCCAGGTGTTCGGGCCGATCCACGGGGCGGTCTTCATCGCCTACGTCGTCGTCGCGCTGGTCGCCGCCCGGGTGCTCGGCTGGTCGCGGTGGACGGCGCTGCTCGCGCTGGCCGCCTCGATCCCACCGCTGGCCACCGTCGTGTTCGAGCGCTGGGCCACGCGCACCGGCCGGTTGGCCGCACCGGCGCGCGCCTGACCTACCGTGCGGGGCATGGCCGAGCCCGTGCTCCCCGCGACCGCCCGCACCCTGCTGGCCCGCACCGCCCGCGTGCAGCGCGACGGCCGGGCGCCCAGCCTGGTCGCCGGCGTCGTCCGCGACGGTGGGCTGGCCTGGTCGGCCGGCCGCGGTGACGTGGGGGAGCCGCACCTCGACGTGCAGTACCGGCTCGGTTCGATCAGCAAGACCGTCACCGCCGTCGCCGTGCTGCGGCTGCGCGACGAGGGCCGGCTGCACCTCGACGACCCGCTCGACCGGCACGTGCCCGGCACACCGTTCGGGAACCGGAGCGTCGGGCAGCTGCTGTCGCACCTCGCCGGCGCCGCCGCCGAGAGCCCGGGCGGCTGGTGGGAGCGGGTGGCCGGCGGGTCGCTGGCCGACCTCCGGCTGGCCGACGGGCACGTCGTCCTCGGGGAGGCGCGCCGCTTCCACTACTCCAACCTCGGCTTCGGCCTGCTCGGTGAGCTGGTCGCCCGGCTGCGTGGGCGGTCGTGGGCCGACGTCGTCACCGCCGAGGTGCTGGCGCCGCTGGGCATGACCCGGACGACGCCGCGGCCGTCCGGCCGGGCCGCGCAGGGGTACGCGGTGCACCCGTGGGCCGACGTCGTCCTGCCCGAGCCCGAGCACGACGCCGGCGTGATGGCCGCCGCCGGCCAGCTGTGGGCGACGCTGGACGACCTCGCCCGCTTCGCCGTCTTCCTGCTCGGCGACACCGGCGACGTCCTCTCCCCGGCGACGCTCGAGGAGATGGCGGTGCCCGCCGGCGTCGACCCCTCCTCGCCGGCGTGGTCGGCCTACGGCCTGGGACTGCAGGTGCTGCGCGTCGACGGGCGCACGCTCACCGGCCACGGCGGCTCGATGCCCGGGTTCCTCGCCGGCGTGTTCGTCGACCGCGAGGAGGGCACCGGCGGCGTCTCCCTGGCCAACACCACCAGCGGCCTGGACCCGCTCGTCCCGGGGCTGCTGGCCGACCTGCGCGACGCCGAGCCGCGGATCGTCGACACCTGGGTGCCCACCCCGCCGCCGGTGCCGCTGGAGCAGCTGGGGATCTGGTACTGGGGCCCGGCCCCGGCCGCGCTGCGCGCCCTGCCCGGCGGGCTGCTGCACCTCGGGCCGCTGCCCGGGCGGGCGGGACGGGCCAGCCGCTTCCGCCGCTGCGACGACGGCACGTGGGTGGGCCTGGACGGCTACTACGCCGGCGAGCCGCTGCGCATCGCCGAGGACCACCTCGACCTCGGCACCTTCGTCTTCACGCGGACGCCCTACGACCCCGCGGCGCCCGTGCCCGGCGGCGTCGACCCCCGCGGCTGGACCGCTCCCTGACGGGTGGCCTCCCTGCAGGGGCCCGCCGCGAGCGGAGCGAGTGGTGGGGGGGCAGGGAGGTCCCTATCCGAAGGCGTCCATCGTGGTCGTGACGACGGCGCCGTAGGCCAGGTGCGGCACGATGTCGCTGGCCCAGTCGGTGGCCGACCAGGTGCGCGGGTCGGTGATGCCCAGGGCCGTCATCGGCCCGTTGGCCACCACCAGGACGCCGAGCGTGGTGAGCAGCGTGCCCACCAGCGGTTGCGACCGGAAGCCCGAGGCGCGGGCCAGCCCGGTCAGCGCGCCGAACCCGATGCCGGTGACCAGCCCGGTGATCGGCCCCAGTCCCTGTACCCGGTTCTGCCGGGTCTGCTCGTCCCCGGGGATCGGGACGTGCGCCTTCGCAGCCAGCGCCTCCACCGTCTGCTCCGGGGTGGAGCTGGTGCCGCGGCCGCGGACGACCATGTCGAGGTAGGTGACCGCGTTGAGGGCCGTGGTCCCGGCCGCGCCGGCGGCGGCACCGCGCAGGGCCCAGCCGAGGGTGCTGATGCCGCGCCGGCCCCTGCCGAACGTCCCCACCGGGGTGCGCTTCGCCATGCGCCCGGCGGTACCCGGGCGCGCGACCTGCGCAAACGACCCGGGCAGGTCACCCTGGGGCCGTGGACGACGCCGGCCTCGAGCGGGCCCTCGAGCGGGCCATCGACGTGCTGCTCGACGCGCGGGCGCCGGGCGCGACCATCTGCCCGTCGGAGGCCGCCCGCGCGGTCGACCCGGAGGGCTGGCGGGCGCTGATGCCCGAGGCCCGCGCCGCGGCCGGCCGGCTGGCCGCCCGCGGTGTGGTGGAGGTGACCCAGGGCGGCACGGTGGTCGACGTCGCCGCCGCCCGCGGCCCGGTCCGGGTGCGCCGGGTCAGCCGCTGAGCGCCACCCGGCGGCGGTGCCGCTAGCCGGCGGGCCGGTCGGTGCCGGCGGCGCGCTCGAGCAGCGGGCCGACCCGGTGGTCGACGTAGCGGCGCAGCGCCAGCGCGGTGTCGGTGCGCTCCACACCCGGCAGGGCGAGCACCTGCTCGGTGAGCCGCCACAGGTCGTCGGCGTCGACGGCGACCACCCGCACCAGCAGGTCGGCGGCACCGGACAGGGCGGTCACCTCCAGCACCTCGGGGAGGGCGGCCAGTGCGGCGGCCACCTCCTCCAGGCCGCGCTGGACGACCTGCACGGTCACGTAGGCGCCGAGCCGGTAGCCCAGCGCCTCCGGGCGGACCCGGGACTCGAACGGGGCGAGCAGCCCGCCGGCCTCCAGCCGCGTCAGCCGGGCCTGCACGGTGTTGCGGGCCAGCCCCAGCCGCTGGGACAGCGCCATCACCGTGGCCCGCGGGTCGTCGGTCAGGGCCTGCACCAGGCGCGCGTCCGTGGCGTCGAGGCGGTCCTGCGGCGCGGGCACGCGAGCAGTCTGACACGTCGGGGCGACGTCGTCAGGACATCCTGCGCAGTCCCCGTCCTGGCTCTTGCGCACCCCGACCGGGTGGTGGTGTGCTCCGGGACAGGACCGGGCGTGCCACGATGTGTGAGTGGCGCCACACCCCGGCGGCACGCACGGACGTCCAGCACCACGGCGGGACCGGTGACCCCGGCAGCCGCGGCCGACGGCGAGGAGGAGCACGTGAGCGTGTCCGACGTGACCACCGAGGTGGTCGATCCCGTACCGGGGGCGGAGGCGCCGCACCTGCCCCGCGACGCCGACCTGGTGCAGCTGCTGACCCCCGAGGGCGAGCGGGTCGAGCACCCCGAGTACGCGATCGACGTGTCCGCCGAGGAGCTGCGCGACCTCTACCGCGACCTGGTCATGGTGCGCCGCTGGGACGCCGAGGCGACCGCGCTGCAGCGCCAGGGCGAGCTCGGCATCTGGGCCTCGCTGCTCGGCCAGGAGGCCGCCCAGGTGGGCGCCGGGCGGGCGCTGGCGCCCACGGACGTGGCCTTCCCGACCTACCGCGAGCACGGCGTCGCCTGGACCCGCGGGGTCGACCCGCTGCACGTCATGAGCCTCTTCCGCGGCGTCGACAACGGCGGCTGGGACCCGGTCGCCACCCGGTTCAACCTCTACACCGTCGTCATCGGCGCACAGTGCCTGCACGCCACCGGCTACGCCATGGGCGTGCAGCGCGACGGCTCGGAGGACGCGGTGGTCGCCTTCCTCGGCGACGGCGCCACCAGCCAGGGCGAGGTCAACGAGGCGATGATCTGGGCGGCGAGCTTCTCCGCGCCCGTCGTCTTCTTCTGCCAGAACAACCAGTACGCGATCAGCGTGCCGCTGGAGCGCCAGTCGCGGGTGCCGCTGCACCGGCGCGCGGCCGGCTTCGGCTTCCCCGGCGTCCGGGTCGACGGCAACGACGTGCTCGCCGTCCTCGCCGTCACGCGCGCAGCGCTCGCCGCCGCCCGGGAGGGCCAGGGCCCCACCTTCATCGAGGCGTTCACCTACCGGATGGGTGCGCACACCACCTCCGACGACCCCACCCGCTACCGGCTGGCCAGCGAGCTGGAGGAGTGGAAGCTGCGCGACCCGATCGCCCGGGTCAAGGCGTACCTGTCGCGGTCCGGCGTCGCCGACGCGGCGTTCTTCGACGGCGTCGAGGCCGAGGCCGACGAGCTGGCGAAGCGCATCCGCACCGGCACCGTCGAGATGCCCGACCCACCGGGGACGGCGATGTTCGACCGGGTCTACGCCGAGCAGCCGCCGCCGCTGGCCGCCCAGCAGGCGGAGTTCGAGGCCTACCAGGCATCGTTCGCGGGAGGCGGGCACTGATGGCCACCGAGACGCTCACCATCGGCAAGGCGCTCAACCTCGGCCTGCGCCGGGCCATGGAGGACGACGCCAAGGTCCTGCTCATGGGCGAGGACATCGGCCGCCTCGGCGGGGTCTTCCGCATCACCGACGGCCTGCAGAAGGACTTCGGCGAGGACCGCGTCGTCGACACCCCGCTGGCCGAGGCCGGCATCCTGGGCACCGCCGTCGGCCTGGCCATGCGCGGCTACCGGCCGGTCTGCGAGATCCAGTTCGACGGGTTCGTCTTCCCCGCCTACAACCAGATCGTCACCCAGGTGGCCAAGATCCACGCCCGGTCGCGCGGCCGGCTGCCCATGCCGATCGTCATCCGCATCCCGTTCGGCGGCGGCATCGGCGCCGTCGAGCACCACAGCGAGAGCCCCGAGGCCTACTTCGCGCACACCCCCGGGCTCAAGGTCGTCGCGGTCAGCAACCCGGTCGACGCCTACTGGGGCATCCAGCAGGCCATCGCCCACCCCGACCCGGTCGTCTTCCTCGAGCCCAAGCGGCGCTACTGGGAGAAGGCGCCGGTCGACCGCGACGCCACGCCCGACCCGCTGTTCGCCTCCCGCGTGGTCCGCGGGGGCGACGACGTCACCGTGCTGGCCTACGGCCCGATGGTGAAGACGGCGCTGCAGGCCGCCGAGGCGGCCGCGGAGGAGGGGCGCGCGCTCGAGGTGGTCGACCTGCGCACGGTCAGCCCGCTCGACCTCGACCCGGTGTTCGACTCGGTCCGGCGCACCGGGCGCTGCGTCGTCGTCCACGAGGCCCCGGTGACCCTCGGCCTGGGCGCGGAGATCGCCGCGCGGGTGACCGAGGCCTGCTTCCACTCGCTGGAGGCGCCGGTGCTGCGGGTGGGCGGCTACGACACGCCCTACCCGCCGTCGAAGCTCGAGGAGGAGTACCTCCCCGACCTCGACCGGGTGCTCGACGCCGTCGACCGCGCGATGGGGTTCTGACGATGGCACAGCGTCAGTTCAAGCTCCCCGACGTCGGCGAGGGCCTCACCGAGGGCGAGATCCTGCAGTGGCTCGTCGCCGTCGGCGACACCGTCACCGTCAACCAGCCGCTGTGCGAGGTGGAGACGGCCAAGGCCGCCGTCGAGCTGCCCTCGCCCTACGCCGGCACGGTGACCGAGCTGCTGCACGAGGCCGGCACGACCGTCGACGTCGGGACGCCGATCATCACCATCGACGACGGCGCGGACGGCCCCGTGCCCGCGCCGTCCGGTGACGGCGCCGGCGGGGCGGGCGGGGAGATCGAAGCCGGGCTGATCGGCGGCGCCGCGCCGGGCGGCCGGACGGCGGTGCTCGTCGGCTACGG
>NZ_JBFNXQ010000109.1:0-16507 GCF_041018925.1 Geodermatophilus maliterrae | reverse complement strand
GACAGCGCGGGCCATCGAAGGCCGACGGTCACGCACCCGTCGGCTCCGTGATGTCACCGCGGGACCCTGCTGCCGTGGCGATGAGCCTTCAGATCGACGACGAACTCGACAGGGCGCTCACCGCGCTCGCCTAGATCGAGGGCATCTCGCGGCAGGAGGGTGACCGACAGCGCTGAGCGGCTGGCGAGCCGGTGGAGCGACGTCCTGCACCGCCTCGCCACCGTGTGACCGCGATCGAGTACGTCGCTCTGACAGACCGTGGCGGGGAACCACTCGCTGGTCGACGGAACGGGCGGCTCGCCTGACCGGCCACGGTCGTGTTCCTGGACCTCGACGGACACGCGCCCGACCTGGACGACGAAGCCGCCCTCGATCCGTCATGGACGTCGCGGCAGACGCTGCGCGCGTCGAGGAGACCGCCGAGCGGTTTGGGGTCACGGCACGTCGACCGACCGGCCCGACGGGACGAAGGGCTCTGGGGACGGGTGGGGCCGGCTGCCAGGGTCCTCGGAGGGGCTGCGAGGTCGGGACGTCCAGGAGGAGTCATGACCACTTCCGCCGATCTGGTCGAACGGGCACAGCAGCGGTGGAACGCCGGGGACCTGTCCGGCTACCTCGAGCTGTACGCCGAGGACCTGCAGTTCCACGGTCTGCAGCCGGACCCGATGGACAAGGCGTCCGTGGCCGCCTTCTACGAGCAGTTCTGGTCAGCCCTGGGAGCACCCGGGCGCCCCAACCCGCAGCTGGACTTCCACCAGCACCTCGCGGACGGCGACCTGTTCAGCTGCCGGTTCGTCGCGGCGGGCGAGCACCGCGGCGACTTCATGGGCGTGCCCGCCACGGGCAGGCCCTACGCGCTGGAGGGCATCACGATCATGCGGTTCCGCGGCGACCAGGTGGTCGAGCGCTGGACGACCGTCGACTTCCTGGGCCTGATGGTGCAGTTGGGCGCAGTCCCCGCCCCGGCCCCTGCGTGAGACGCGCCTCCTGCTCCGCCTCCGGCAGAGGGTCGTCATCCACCGCTGCGGTAGCGCAGGTGGCTGGGGTGAGGGCGCCGGCCGTCCTCGGAGGATGACCAGGATCCCGCTCGGCGAGGCAGCGGACAGGCTGTCGGAGCTGGTCGAGACGGTCGAGCGGACACACGAGATCGTGACCCTCGTCCGGCGTGGCTGTGGGACCGCCGTCCTCATGACTCCTTGCACGAGACCCTGTTCTGGCTCTCCCGACCCGATGTCCGCCAGGCCGTCGAGGCGGTCCGGGCCGAGGTCCAGCGCGGCGAGACGACGTCCGGTGACGAGGTGGAGGTGGACTCGCGCGTGACGAGTGACCGCACCCACCGGGATCCCCATCAACTCTGCGCGGCCCGACGTCCGCTGCCACACGGCCAGCGCGATCAGGCCTGACGGAAGAGGTCGTAGCGCCGGTGCAGGCGGTCGGGATCAGGACGTTGAGCGCGGGCAGTCGGGATGGTCATCAGCGTGCGCCCGTGGTGGTCCTGCAACCCGTGCCGCAGCATCGGGCCGTCGATCTCCTCCAGCAGGCGCTGGTGGATCTCGACCGTGTAGTCCGGACGGATGCCGAGGATGTGCCGGTCGTACGCGGCGTGGTGGATCTTGCACAGCGCCAGGCCGTTCGTGACGACGGCGGCGCCGCCCTCCTCCGCGTCCGGGACGATGTGCGCCGCGTCGAGCAGTTCCCGATGGCCGAGCGAGCACACGGCGCACCGCGTGCCGTAGGCCTGCATCACCCGGTAGGCGAAGACCGGCTGGTGCAGACGTCGCCGGGTCGTGGTGAGCAGATAGCGGCGGAGGTTCTCCTCGAACCGGCTGCTCGTCGGCCACAGACGGCGCTGCTCCTCGGTGAGCGCCATGACGAACTGCGACAGCTCGTCCTCCTCCGCCATGAGGTACACCGGGAAGATCGCCTGGTAGACGCTCGGGGCCAGACCCTTGAACCAGATCAGCGGCGTCTGCCGGGTCATCGCCGTCCGGAGGCCCTCGTTCTCCGCAGCCCCGCGAGCGTCCCGCCGGAGCTTGTAACGGTGGTAGCCGTCCGGCCCTTCGGCGTCGTCGTAGACGGGTCCGCGCGAGCCCTTGGGCACCGCCGTCAGCACGCTCAGCGCGGTCGACCAGCCCGCGGGGCGCCGGATCCCGCGGCCCGCGTCCACGAGCGGGAACCGGAAGCCGCCGACGGAGAAGTCGTTGCTCAGCTGGTCGCGGGTCACCGGGACGGTGCCGTCGAAGGTGACCTCGCTCAGCCACTGGAGTGCCGCCGCTCGCACGTGCTCCTCGGGGACGGCGCCGCTCACGGGAGAAGACTGCCTCGTTCCGCCTGCCAGCGCAGTGCGACGTCTCAGTGACGCTGAGCGGCCAGGCGCTCCAGCGCGGCGGTGAAGCTGGCGTTCCACAGCCCGAGGTGCGGCCAGCGCTCCGCGATGTGCGCCGTGGCCTCGTCGACCGACATCCCCTCCTCGCGCACCAGCCAGCCGCGCAGCACCAGCCCGGTCCGCGACGCCCCGCCGTGGCAGTGCACCAGCACCGGGTGGCCCTCGGCCCGCAGCGCGGCGAGGTCGTCGAGGACGTCGGCGAGCATCACGTCCAGGTCGACGTTGTGCTCGTTGTCGGCGATGTAGGCCATCCGGTGGTTCGTGTGCGGGAACGGCTCGCCCAGCCGGCACAGGCTGATGACCGCGAACCCCTCGTCGGAGTACCGCGCCCCGTCGAGGTTGCCCGCCCAGATCCCCGGCAGCACCTCCACCGGCCCGATCCGCGGGATGACGCCCGGGTCGTGCGACGGCACCGGCTTGCCGTCCAGTGCCGCGGACAGCTGCTGCAGGTCGGCCAGCCGCCACACCCGATCCCCGTGCCCGGGCACCCGCCCGTGCACCACCGACGACCAGCGCATCGGGATGCCGCCCATCCCGTACACCGCCCCGGCCAGCCCGCCGGCCACGCACGCGACCGTGTCGGTGTCGCCGCCGAGGTCGATGACCAGCCGCAGCACTTGGGCGAAGTCCCGCCCGTGCCGCAGCGCCCACACCGCCTGGCCGAACGTCGGCCACACCGCGCCGTTCGACTCGGTCGCCATCGACGGCTCCCAGCCCGGCGCCAGCACCGTGGCCCACCGCTCACGGTGCTCGTCGCGTACCAGCGAGAGGGAGGAGGGGACGGCGGCCAGCGGGTCGCCGCCGTCCAGCGCCACCCGCACCAGCTCGTGGAAGACCGCGCAGCCCTCGCCGGCGGCGGGGTCCCCGTGCGTCAGAGAAGAGATCCGCCGGGCGGCGTCCACCGTGGCGTCGGTGCCGAACCGCGAGAACCAGATCGCCGCCGGCGTCGTCCGCATCAGCGACCCGTTGCCCGCCGCGTGCCCCGACTCCGCGAAGTGCTCGGCGGCGGCCCGGTCCCACGGCAGCCCCGACCGCAGCACCGCCCGCGTCTGGTTGCCGATGTCCGGCGGCTCGGCCTCCGCCCAGGCGACGAAGCGCGCGAACAGGTCCGGCTCGGACAGCCCGCTGTTCTCCACCAGCGAGGACGCCACCATCAGCGCCATCTGGGTGTCGTCGGTGAACTCGCCCGGCTCCCAGCCCAGCGACCCGCCGCCGCACATCTCCGTCGACGAGCCCCGCGCAGCAACCGGGAAGCGCGCCGAGAAGGCACCGGGCGGGCCGAACTCGAACGGAGCACCGAGCGCGTCACCGACGGCCGAGCCGACCAGAGCCCCGGCCACCCGGTGCGAACGGTGCAGTCCTGCGGTCACCGCGTCAGTCTGCGCGACGCCGTCGTCGCACCTGCCGGCCCCTGGGGAGCCATTAGCGCTACAAAGGCTGCAGGGACCGGCGCGGAACACCCGGATCACGAAGTGCGCATGAGACTGTCCCGTATCGATGTACCGCTCCGACGGCTCTCTGGTCCTCAGCCCCACCGACCTGACCCGCCACCAGGCCTGCGCCCACCTGACCACGCTCGACCTCGCCGTCGCCGACGGCCGGCTCAAGCCGCTGGCCGAGGGCCCCACCGACCACGCCGCGCTCATCGCCGACCTCGGCACCGCGCACGAGCTGCGCTACCTCGACGCGCTCGAGGCCGAGGGCCGCACGGTCGTGCGCATCCCCGTCCGGCTCGACGCCGCGGGCCGCCGCGAGGCCGAGGCGCGCACCGTGCAGGCGATGCGGGACGGCGTCGACGTCGTCCACCAGGCGCAGTTCACCGACGGCGTCTGGGCCGGTGCCGCCGACTTCCTGCTCAAGGTCGGCACCCCGTCGGCGCTCGGCGACTGGTCCTACGAGGTCGCCGACGCCAAGCTCGCCCGCCGGGTCAAGGTGCCCGCGCTGCTGCAGATGGCCACCTACGCCGAGCGGCTCGCCGTCCTCCAGGGCCGGCAGCCCGACCGCGTCTGCGTGGTCACCGGCGACGGCGTCGTCAACCCGTGGCGGCTGGTCGACGTCGCCGCCTACGCCCGCCGCGCCCGCGCGAGGCTGGCCGCCTTCGTCGCCGACCCGCCGTCCACCGTGCCCGTCCCGACGCCCTACTGCAGCCAGTGCACGTGGAAGGCGCGCTGCGAGGCCGAGCTGGCCGACGCCGACGACCTGAGCCTCGTCGCCGGCATGCGCCGCGACACCCGCGACGCCCTGCGCGCCGCCGGCATCACCACGCTCGAGCAGCTCGTCGGCGCCGACCCCGCGACGCTGAAGGCCGCCCGCATCGGCGCGGCCACCCGCGCCCGGCTGCAGGAGCAGGCCCGCGAGCAGCTGCGCGAGCGCCGCACCGGGACGCCGTCCCGCACGCTGCTGCCGCCGTCGGCACCCACCGGCCTGCTCCGGCTGCCCGAGCCCAGCGACGGCGACCTCTACCTCGACTTCGAGGGCGATCCGCACTCCGCCGACGGCGCGGGCCTGGAGTACCTGGCCGGCATCGGCGACCGCTCCGGCCGGTTCACCGCGCTGTGGGCGCACGACCCCGCGGCCGAGCGGCAGATGGTGTGCGACCTGGTCGACCTCGTCGTCGACGCCTGGTCGGTCGACGCCGGCATGCACGTCTACCACTACGCCGCCTACGAGGTCAGCGCGCTCAAGCGGCTCACCGGCCGGTACGGCGTCCGCGAGGCCGAGCTCGACCAGCTGCTGCGCGCCGAGCGGTTCGTCGACCTCTATCCCGTCGTCCGGCAGTCGATGCGGATCAGCAAGGGCTCGTACTCGATCAAGAAGGTCGAGGCGTTCTACGGCCGGCAGCACACCGGCGACGTCGCCGACGCGATGAGCAGCGTCATCGCCTACGAGCAGTGGCTGGCCGACCGCGACGACGCCCGCCTCAAGGCGATCGAGGACTACAACAGGGACGACGTCGACTCCACCCGCGAGCTGCACGCCTGGCTGGAGTCGCAGCGGACGGCGCTGGAAGCCGAGTACGGCCCGCAGCCGCGGCCGATGGTGCCCGAGGCGACCGGCCCGGCGCCGGAGGCCGAGGCCGAGGCCGAGGAGCTGGCGCTGGTCGAGCGGCTCTACGACGCCGGGCAGCCGCTGCTCGGCGACCTCGTGCAGTGGCACCGCCGCGAGGCCCGCCCGGCGTGGTGGGAGTTCTTCAGCCGCGGCGACCTCGAGACCGAGCAGCTCGTCGAGGACCGGACGGCGCTCGGCGGGCTGACCGGCGGCGTCGAGGTCGGCACGGAGAAGCGGTCGAAGCTCTACGAGTACTCGTTCCCCGCGCAGGACACGAAGCTGTCGGTGGGGGAGCGGGCGTTCGACGTCGACACGAAGGTCGCCGTCGGCTCGGTGCACGCGCTGGACGCCGTCGGCGGGCGGGTGGTCGTGAAGAGCACCAGGCCGCCGGCCGGTGTCCGCGGGCTGGGGCCGGGCGGGCCGATCGACGACAAGGGCGTGCGCGAGGCGATCGCCGCGACCGCGGCCGACGTCCTCGCCGGCAAGCCGTGCCTCGGGCAGGCGCTGCTCGAGCGGCGGGTGCCGGCCGACTGCCGCCGGCTGCCGGGGGAGGAGGCCGGGGACGCCGTCGTCCGGCTCGGCCTGGCGCTCGACGGCGAGGTGCTCGCCGTCCAGGGGCCGCCGGGGAGCGGCAAGACGCGGGCCGCCTCGCGCCTGATCCGGGCGCTGCTGGACGCCGGCAAGAAGGTCGGCGTGACGGCGACGTCCCACGCGGTGATCGGCAACGTGTTGTCGGCGGTCGGGCGGCCGGCGCTGCAGAAGTGCGACGAGAAGCAGGCGTGCGGGGCGCCGGGCGTGGAGTGGTCGAAGGACGCGGCGGACGTGGCGTCCCGGCTCCTGGACGGCGACGTGTCGCTGGTCGGCGGGACGGCGTGGTTCTGGACGCGCGCCGAGCTCGCCGAGGCGGTCGACGTCCTGGTGGTCGACGAGGCGGGGCAGTTCTCACTGGCCAACGCCGTCGCCGTGGCGCGGGCCGGGACGTCGCTGGTGCTGCTCGGTGACCCGCAGCAGCTGGCCCAGCCGACGCAGGCCGTGCACCCCGGCGAGTCGGGCCTCTCCGCGCTGGAGCACCTGCTCGAGGGGCACCCGACCGTGCCCGAGGACCGCGGCGTCTTCCTGGACAAGACCTACCGGATGCACCCGGCGCTGACCGCCTTCGTGTCGGACCTGGCGTACGAGGGCCGGCTGCGGTCCGCCGACGACCGGGAGCGGATCACCGTACGGCCGGGCGGGCTGGTGTCCGGTGCCGGACTGGCGGTGCGGTACGCGGAGCACGCGTCGCCGTGCTCGGCGTCGTCGGACGCCGAGGCCGCGGAGGTGGCCGCCGTGTGGCGGTCGCTGCAGGGCCTCGGGGGGGTGGACGCCGAGGGTGTCGAGCGGCCGATCGGGCCGGACGACGTCCTCGTGGTGGCGCCGTACAACAACCAGGTCGGGCTGATCCGGTCGCTGCTGCCCGACGGCGCGCGCGTGGGGACGGTCGACCGGTTCCAGGGCCAGGAGGCGCCGGTGGTCGTGTACTCGACGACCTCGACGTCGGCCGACGACGCGCCGCGCGGGGTGTCGTTCCTCTACGACCTCAACCGGCTCAACGTGGCGGTGTCGCGGGCCAAGGCGCTGGCCGTGGTCGTGATGAGCCCGTTGTTGCTCGACGCCGCCGTGCGGACGCCGGAGCAGCTGCGCCAGGTCAACGCGCTGTGCCGCCTGGCGGAGATGGCGCAGCGGCCGGCGTGACCGACGACGGGCTGACCGAGGGCGACGCCGTCCTGGCGGCGCTGCTCGGTGTGCCGGTCGGCGTGCTGGCGCGGGCGCTGGGCGCGGGCTGGACCGAGGTGCCGGGGCCCGCTCACGAGGAGTGGTTCGTGAGCGGGGAGCCGGCTCAGGTGGCGGTCGGCTGGGACGGCTTCGGCTTCACGCTGGCGCGGCCCGAGCCGCGGTGGGACGGGGTGTGGCCGCTGGTGTGGGAGTTCGTGGCCGACCGCCGCTTCCAGGCGGAGGAGGTCCTCTACGAGCCGGAGGTGCTCGCGGCGGCCGCCGAGGAGGTCGCCCGACGGCGACGCCGGACCTTCCGCTGGTGCCCGATGTGCCGCGAGGTCAACGCCCGCGAGCACGTGCACGACAACACCGGCCTGTGCAGCCGCTGCGCCGGACACTTCCTCGGCATCGTGCACTGAACGGCACTGTCGGGCGGTTCGTGGAGGAGGGTCCCGGTCGGGCCTCCGAGGCGATCGCCATGACGAGCTCGTGCCTCGTCGTTCGACAGGGTCAGCCGGATCCCGTCCGGTCGAGGTGGATCACTGGCCGAGTCGCTCCAGGGCCTCGGCGTAGTGGGGCAGTTCCCGGTCGAGCACGCGGTCGAGGTCCGCGTCCGGCTGGCGGTCGGTGTCGACAGCCGGGAGCTCCTCGGTCGGTGGGGCCGGGACGAGCGGAGGTGAGCCGTCCGGACGAGCGAGGAGCTGCCGGACCCGCGCTTCCGCGTCGTTGCGCTGGATGCGGCAGACGGTGAGGAAGGCGCCGAGCGAGTAGAGGATGTCCTGGTCGATGGCGTCCCGTGGCACCTCACGGAGCCAGGTGACCGGTCGCTGGTGCCGCAGCGACTCAGGGGCGTCCGGCACGTAGCCGTAGGGCCCTGCGACACGACCGATGGCGACGATGGGCTCGGTCTTCAACGGCAGCGCGACCAGGTCACCGTCGGCCATCCGCCTCTGGAAGGCGTCGACCTGGCCGACCCAGTTGGAGATCGTCGAGGGCTTTGCATCCGGATATGACTCGATGAGCCGCTCCTGCAGCTCGTCGGTCGTCGTCACGTCGGAGAGGTCCCCAGCCTGTGACCAGCCGATCCCCACCACCCGACGGCTCAGCGCGATCTCGTCACCCTCGCCGTGCCGACCACTGCGGACCATCCAGAGCGCCATGCATCCCCCATCCCGAGCTGCCTGCGGATGCTCGCACCCGGAGGATCGGGCGCGCGCGGGGGCGTCAGGCGGCGCGGGGGAGCAGGGGTTCGGGGACGGTGATCTCGGTGCCGTCGGGTCGCCAGGTGCGCCATCGTCCGTCGGGTCGTCGCTCGACGCGGAAGCCGTGGTGGACCTGGGTGTGGTGGCGCTCGCACAGCAGCGCGGAGTTCTCCAGGTTGGTCTCGCCGCCGTCGATCCAGTGGATCAGGTGGTGCACCTCGGCCCACCAGGTGGGGGCGTCGCAGCCGGTGAACACGCAGCCGCCGTCGCGCAGCTCGACCGCCCGGCGCAGGTGCCGGTCGGCCAGGCGCTGCTCGCGGCCCAGGTCGAGCGGGGCGCCGTCGGGGCCCATGACGACGCGGGAGACGGTGGCGTCGCAGGCCAGCCAGCGGGCGCGGGCGGCGGAGACGGTGGCGCCGAAGCCCATCCGCCCGGCCCCATGGCCGGTGGCCGGGTCGACCAGGTCGTCGAGGTCGATCACGACGGCGATCTGCGGCTTGTGCCCGCGCAGCGTCGGAAGGCTCCCGGAGGCCAGGGCGGTGTCGGCCCGCTGCACGAGCGCGTCGCCCTGCCGCTGGGCGCGGGTGCGGTCGTCCCCGGCGGGGCGGTCGGCCTGCACGAAGGACTCGACCGCCGCCTGGAACTTCTCCCCACCGGCGGCGTCGAGGTGGAAGCGGCCGCTCAGCGACCCGTCGGCGTGCTTGGCCAGGGTGAACGCCCGGCCCTCGGTGGGGTCGGGTTCGGGGCCGTCGGGGTCGAGGTCGGCCAGGTAGTGCTGCACGACCGCCACCAGGTCGGCGTGCTCGCCCTCGACCGCGACGCCGGTGAACACCGCGTCGATCACGGCCAGGTCCACGCCCTGCGCGGCGGCCGCGGCCAGCCGCTGCGGCGTCACCGCCCGCGCCGCCACCGTCACCTGCTCGGCCGACACCAGGCCGGCGTCGTGCGCCTCGGCCAGCGCGGGCAGGTGTTCCAGCGCGCGTCCGTTGCGCACCAGCCGGGACGCCTCGGCGGCCGAGAGCCGGTAGTGCCCGCGCAGCCACGACGCCGCGCTCTTCAGCCCGTCGCGCTCGGGAGCCTGGGACAGCTCCGCGGCCCGCACCCGCCGGGCCAGCAGGGCATCCACCCGGTTGCGCTCGGCGACCAGCGCGGCGACGTCGTCGAGGCCGTCACCGCCCACTGGACCACCCGAACACATGTACGAATCCTAGCTGATCGGGGTAGGGCGATCAACCTGAAAAGCCAGGTCAGCGGCTCGTAAGGTGCCATCAACGCTACAAAGGCACCACGTGGCAGAGGAGGTCGTGAGGTGTCATCAGCGCTACAAGGGCACCGTCTCCGAGCGGTCACGGCGGTGGCTGGCCGCCGACCACGCCGGCGACCACCGCGGCCGCGGCGTGACCGGACCGGACGGCGTCCGGCACGGGCAGCCCGGCGCGCCAGCCGAACAGCACCCCGGCGGCGAACGCGTCTCCGCACCCGGTCGTGTCGCGCAGCCGTCCCTCCGGCAGCGGCGCGACGGGCACCTCCCCCGTGCCAGCCGCCGTGACCACCCGGGTCGGGCGGGCGCCGGCGTGCACCAGCACCAGCCCGGGTGCCCACGCCGGCAGCTCGCCGTCCAGGTCCAGGGCCGTGGCCTCGGCGGCGTTGCAGCAGAGCAGGTCCGGCCGCAGCCCGGTGAGCAGGTCGACGTACGCGCCGGCACCGTGCTGCTCGATCCGGGTTGCGGCGGCGACGTCCACGCTGACCGGCACCCCGGCGTCGTGCGCCCTGTTCGCCGCGGCCCGCAGCGCGTCGGGGAAGCGCAGCAGGTCGTAGCCGTCGAGGTGGACGACGGCGGCGCCGGCCAGCCACTCCGACCGGACGTCGGCCGGTTCCAGCGCGCCCTCGCCGCGGTCGGTCAGCAGCGTGCGCTCGCCGTCGGGGTGCACCAGCACCGTCGACACCGGCGCCCGCCCGCGGCGCACCACCGCCACCTCGACGCCGCGCCCGGCGAGACCGGCCAGCAGGCCGTCGGCGAGCGGGTCCGCGCCGGCCCAGCCCGCCAGCCGGGACGGCACCCCCAGCCGCGCCAGGTCCGCCGTCACGTTGGCCGGGGCGCCGCCGGCCGCCGTCGTCCGTACGACCCGCTGTTGGCCGCCGACCACCAAGGGGGCCGACAGCTCGAGCATCTGGTCGGCGACCAGCTTGCCCAGCGCCACGACCGGTCCCCGCCCGGCGGGGCGGGGCCACGCCGGGCCGGTGGAGGTCACGGCCAGGGAGTCTCCACCGTGCACGGGATCCCGGGCGTTCCGGCCGGCCGGGCGCCCACGACCACCGGGAGTGGGTGACCGCGCCGTCCTGACGCGACGGCGCCCCGGCCCAACCAGGGCCGGGGCGCCGTCCGTGGAGCGCGTCAGGCGATGCGACGGGCGCCCTGGTACTGCGGCATCGAGTCCACGTCGACCACGGCCACCGGCTTGCCGGCGGTCGAGGCGTGGACCATCTGGCCGTTGCCGATGTACATGCCCACGTGCGAGACCGGGCTGTAGAAGAACACCAGGTCACCCGGCTTGAGGTCGGACTTCGCCACCGGGGTGCCGAACGTCGACTGGGCCTTCGAGGTGCGCGGGATCGAGACGCCGGCCGCCTTGTAGGCGAAGCTGGTCAGCCCCGAGCAGTCGAACCGGTCGGGACCGGTCGCGCCGTACAGGTACATGTCACCGCGCTGGGCGAGCGCGGTGTCGACGGCCGTCTGGGCCGCGCTGCTGGACGCGGCGACCGGCGCAGCCGTCACGGCCCCACCAGCACCGCCACCCACGGCAGCCGAGGCCGGGAGGGGCGAGAGGGCGATGCCGGCTCCGGCGATGGCCGCGACGGCGATGCCGCGGAACGAGCGACGAGCGGTGGACGTGCGGGTAGTCGTCATCGACGACGGTTCTCCTGTTCTCCACGATCGCCTACCGGGTTAGCTGACGGGTTCGGACGGAGGAGTCGCCCGGCGCGACGAGTCGCGCTCCACCCCAGTGCTGCGGTGGGTCCCCGGCCCGGGAGACCGGCTGGGTGCCGGTGTCCGGTTCGGCGCATCCGGCGGGTGTCACACGGGGAGTGACGAAGGACCCTGGCCGGACCGCGACGACGGTAGGTAGGGGTCCCTGAACGCTCAACCGGCCCGGTGGACCGCCACGCCCGACCCCGATCCGCGGATTTGACTCCGGTTCCGGATCCGACACGCCTCGGTGAGCTGCGCGGACACACGAGGTCCTTGACGTGCGTGTCGCCCCTGGCCGGCGCGGACACGCCGGGCCGGACGAGAAAGGACGCGGCGGTGCGTCCGAACGCGGAGTCAGCGGCCCGCCACCCACACGGCATGGGGACGCCGGGGATCCGCAGGGTTGCGGCGCGCGTCGACGGGGCACGAGGAGAGGAATCGACACGAGGAGGCAACCCCATGGGGATGTTGAGGAAGCTCGTCGCTTCGGGCGTCGCCGCCAAGGTGGTGCAGGAGCTCCAGAAGCCGCAGAACCAGGCCAAGATCAAGAAGTTCATCCGCGACTACCAGGCGAAGAACAAGGGGGGCGGCGGCACGGCCGGTCGCTACTGACCGCACCGCGCACCACCCTCGCGACCCTCGTCCCGGTTTCCCGGGACGGGGGTCGCGTCGGGTCTAGGTGGGGTGTT
Organism: Geodermatophilus maliterrae; assembly: GCF_041018925.1. Taxonomy (NCBI): domain Bacteria; kingdom Bacillati; phylum Actinomycetota; class Actinomycetes; order Geodermatophilales; family Geodermatophilaceae; genus Geodermatophilus; species Geodermatophilus maliterrae. The sequence goes on along the minus strand of NZ_JBFNXQ010000109.1, from coordinate 4,459 downwards.
CGTGCCAGGCCGGGTCTCCTGTGTCGCGAGTGCGTCGTGGGAACGACTCGGCATCTGGATGAGGCGGTTCCGAGACCATGGCGTGTCAGGGTCCTTGCGTTCGATCCCGACGCGGTGCTGGCGCAGGTGCGCACGGCAACGACCCGTTGTCCGGGGCCCTCAACCTCAGGGGATGCCATGACCCAGCCCACCTACAGCCCGCCGCTTGCGCAGCCGCCCGCTCCGGCGCCGGCCAAGAAACCCTTCTACAAGAAGGCCTGGTTCCTCGTCCTCGCCGCCCTCGCGGTCATCGCGGTCGTCGCCCCTAAGGGCGGGAGCTCCGGCGACGACTCGGCATCGGGTGGCTCGGTCGCCGCCGGTGAGTCGGTCGCTCAGGACTCGACTGACGCGGTGGCTCAGGAGTCCGCTGACCCGGCCGCCGTCGGCATCGGCCAGTCGGCTGCCGACGGTGACTTCCAGTTCGTCGTCCACGGTGTCGACTGCAGTCAGACCGAGCTGGGCGACCAGTACTTCAACACGACCGCGCAGGGCCAGTTCTGCCTCGTCGACCTGACGATCACCAACATCGGCAGCGAGTCGCAGAGCTTCCTCGGCGACAACGCCACACTGTTCAACGCACAGGGGCAGAAGTTCAGCGCCGACACTGAGGCAGCGTTCTACCTGGAGAACGCCGACTCGCTGTACGAGGAGATCAACCCGGGCAACGCCCTGAACACCAAGGTCGTCTTTGACGTCCCGGCCGGCATGGTCCCCAGCTCGATCGAGCTACACGACTCGATGCTGTCCGGCGGCGTCACCGTCGCTCTGCAGTAATCCGTCCGACCGAAGGGGGCCCCGCCACGCCAGCGGGGCCCCCTTCGTCATCTCCGGTTCGACCCGACCCTTCAAGGCGCTCACTTCGACACCACTGGCGAGCACTCAGTCGTGGCCCTCTCCAGGCACTTTGGGCGAACGCCCTCGCGTCGAGCAGGGCACCGGCGCGCGCCGTGTTCTTGCCGCACCGTTTGCGCTGGTCCGGGGCACCCGCCAGCCTGACGCCGGGCCCGCCGCAGAGTCGCGGCGGACCGACCGAGGAGGCGCCATGAGCAGGGACATCGACGGCAGCCGGATCGACGCCGTACTGGCCGACGCGGTGGAGCGGGGTGCGGTGCCGCACGTCGCCGCCATCGCCGCCGACTGCGACGGCGTGCTCTACGAGGGCGGTGCGGGTGCGCGCGTCGCGGGGGAGCCCGACGGCCCGGTCACCACGAGCACCCAGTTCCGGATCATGTCGATGACCAAGATGGTCTGCACGGCCGCGGCGCTGCAGCAGGTGGAGCGCGGCGAGCTCGACCTCGACGCCCCGGTCGAGCAGTACCGCCCCGAGTTCGCCGACGTCCGGGTGCTCGAGGGCTTCGACGGCGACACGCCCCTGCTCGTCGAGCCGGCCAGCAAGGCGACCGTCCACCAGCTGGTCACCCACACCACGGGACTCGGGTACTGGTTCTGGAACGCCGAGCTGTTGGAGTACGAGACAGCGACCGGGATCCCGAACGTCGTGCCCGGCTCGGCGCGGGCCTTCGAGGCGCCGATGGTCGCCCACCCCGGGACCCGGTACGTCTACGGCATCAACACCGACTGGCTCGGCAAGGTGGTCGAGGCGGTGGCCGGCACGACCCTGGACGAGGTCGTCGCGGCCGGCATCACCGGGCCGCTCGGGATGACCGACACGATGTTCCGGCTGGACGAGGGCCGGAAGGCCAAGTGCGTCGCCATCCACACCCGCGGCGAGGACGGCCGGTGGACCGCCGTGGACGAGATCCTCAACCAGGAGCCCGACTGGTGGGCCGGCGGGCACGGCCTCTACTCGACGCCGCGCGACTACAACCGCTTCGAGCGCGCCCTGCTACGGGGAGGCGAGCTCGACGGCGAGCGCATCCTCTCGGCGGAGATGGTCGACCGGGCCTTCAGCAACCAGATCGGCGACCTCGGCTTCCCCGCCGAGATCCTCACCGCGGATCCGCCGATCACCGACAGCCTGCGGGCCGGCCCCGGCCACACGTGGGGCTACGGGCTCCTCCTCAACACCGAGGACCAGCCGGGCCGCCGCCGGGCCGGCACCGGTGCCTGGGCGGGGCTGTTCAACACGCACTTCTTCATCGACCGCACCACCGGCGTCTGCGCCTCGATCTACACCAACTCGCTGCCCTTCATCGAGCAGGACGGCGCCTGGGCGCTGTACGGCGAGTTCGAGGAGGCCCTGTACGCCGCGCTCTGAGCACGGGCGGGGGGACGGCGCACCGCCGTCCCCCCGCCCCCGGCTCACGGCCGGCCGGCGTGGTGGACGTCGACCCCCGTGGCCAGCAGCACCGCCTCGCGCACCGGCGCCCAGTTGTGCTCGCAGGAGTCCGGCGCGGCGCACACGAGCAGCGTCCGGCCGTCGTCGCCGCCGAGCATGCAGGCGAACACCCCAGGCCCTCGGGCGCGGCGACGGCGTCGACGATCCCGCCGCCCTCGGCGACCACGGACCCCCTCCGCCATGAGGCGGACCCTAGGAGGTGGTGGCGGCGGTCATGCCCGGACCCAGCGGCACCGGGTCCGGGCCGGCGACGATCGGCGCGGTCACCGTGCCGATCCGCTCCACCGTCACCGCGACCTCGACGCCCGGCCGCAGCCACGGGTGCCGCTCCTCTCCGTGCAGCGACCGCAGCTCCAGCAGGCAGCCGGTGCCGACCGTGCCGCTGCCGACGACGTCGCCCGGCCGCAGCTCGGTCCCGCGCGAGGCGTAGGCGAGCATCTGGCCGAACGACCAGTGGATGTCGGCCCAGCTGCCGCCGCCCTGCTCGACGCCGTCGACCTCGGCCGCCATCCGCAGCGCGTAGCCGGCACCCGAGCGGTACGGCTCCAGCTCGTCGGGCGTCACCACCACGGGGCCGAGCGTCGTCGCGCCGTCCTTGCCCTTGGCCGGGCCGAGACCGACCTGCGACTCCACCCGCTGCACGTCCCGTGCGCTCCAGTCGACGAACACCGTGTAGCCGGCGATCGCCGCCTCGGCCTCCTCCGGCGTCAGGTCCGACCCGCCCCGGCCGACGACCGCGGCGACCTCGACCTCGTAGTCGAACGCCGCCGAGCCGGGGGAGACCGGCACCGGCTCGCCCGTCCCGCGCACCGCCGCGGGGTTGGTGAAGTAGAAGACCGGCTGCTCGTACCAGACCGGCGGGACCTCCCGGCCGAACGCGGCGGAGGCGTTGCACGCGTGCTCCTCGAACGACAGGAAGTCGCGCACCGACGGCGGCCGCGGTACAGGCGCGCGCAGCACCACGCCGGCCTCCGGCACCACCTCGGCAGGGTCACGATCCGCAGCCGCGGCGAGGTCGGGCAGCAGGTCGACCAGCGCCGCGTCGAAGCCGCGCACCTGCCCGTCGCGCAGCAGCCCGGCCCGCTCGGCCCCGTCGGACGGCGAGACGTAGGTGACCCAGCGCATCAGCTCTCCTCCCTCATGCCCGGCAGCCGATGGGGCCGCCGTGGAACTCGACCATGTCCGGCCAGATGTCGGCCAGCGGCAGCCGCTCGCCGGGTGGCCGGCCGTCGAGCTCGGCGTACGCCCGGTGCAGGTTGCCCACCAAGCGCTCGGACTCCTGCCATGCCGCGTAGGGGTTGTCCGCGTGCCGGCGCGCGGTCTCCAGCGGCGACCACCCGGCTGCGTGGCCCTCTCGCGCCGTCGCGTCGACGAAGGCCGCGTAGCCCGCGAGGTCGTCGAGCAGCCGGGTCACCTCCTCGCCGCGGCACACCGGGCCGTGCCCGGGCACCAGCACCTCCGACTCCAGCGCGCGCAGCGCCGCGATCGCCCCGGGGTAGCCGGCCACGCTGCCCTCGGCGAGGAACGGCTGGCCGCCCGCGAACGCGATGTCGCCGGCGAAGACGACCCGCTCGGCCGGCAGCCACACGACGACGTCGCCGCGGGTGTGCGCCGGCCCGACCGCGTGCAGCTCGACCGCGCGCTCGCCCAGGTGCAGCGTCATCGCGCCGGTGAAGGTGACGTCGGGCGGACGCACCTCCAGGTGCCCGTAGTCCGGGCCGGTGAGCACCAGCGCGGCCAGCAGCCCGGCGGCGAGCTGGTCCTCCCGCGCGTGCACGTGCCCGACCACCGGGGTGTCGTCGGGCACCAGCCAGTTGCCGAAGGTGTGGTCGCCGTGGTGGTGGGTGTTGACCAGGGCCCGCAGCGTGCCCGGTGCCACCGACCCGACGGCGGCCAGCAGCGCGCGGTTGCGGGCCTCGGTCGAGGTGGTGTCCACCATCAGCCCCGCGCCGTCGTCGCCGGTGACGACGCCGGTGTTGTTGATCATCCAGCTGCCGTCGGGCTGCACGTAGGCGAAGACGCCCGGCGCCACCTGCTCGAGCGCCGCCGCCTCGATCGCTGTCGTCACCGGGCCACTGTCCTGTACCGCGGCCCCGCCGGGGAAGCGGCGCAGCGCCCGGC
>NZ_JBFNXQ010000108.1:0-16667 GCF_041018925.1 Geodermatophilus maliterrae | reverse complement strand
GCGGCCCGGAGCTCACCGTGCTGGCCGGGGTGGTGCTCGGTGCCGCGGAGGCCGGCACCGCCGTCGTCCTGGACGGGTTCGCCGTCTCGGTGGCCGCGCTGGCCGCCGTCCTGCTCGAGCCCGGTGCCCAGGCCGGCCTGGTCGCGGGCCAGCGCAGCCGCGAGCGCGGGCACGACCTGGTGCTGCAGGCGCTGGGCCTCGAGCCGCTGCTCGACCTCCGGCTGCGGGCCGGGGAGGGCGCCGGGGCCGCGCTGGCCGCCGGGCTGCTGCTGGACGGGTTGCGGGTCCGCCGCACGACCGCCCGGGTCCACTGACGCCGTCGGGTTCGCCATCGGGCGGTGCGACGGGCCAGGATCGACGCCGTGACCGATCCCCGCGCCGGCCAGCCGGCCTCCCCTGCCGACCTGGTCGACGTCGCCTCGCTGGTGACCGCCTACTACACGCTGGTGCCCGACCCGGCCGACCCGGGGCAGCGGGTGTCCTTCGGGACCTCCGGGCACCGCGGGTCGTCGTTCGACGCCGCGTTCAACGAGGCGCACATCCTGGCCACGACCCAGGCCATCTGCGAGTACCGCGCGGCACAGGGCTACGACGGGCCGCTGTTCGTCGGCCGTGACACCCACGCGCTGTCCGAGCCGGCGTGGGCCTCGGCGCTGGAGGTGCTCGCCGCCAACGACGTGACCGTCCTGGTCGACGCCGCCGGCCGGTACACGCCCACCCCGGCGGTCAGCCACGCGATCCTCGCCGCCAACCGCGGCAGGACCAACGGCCTGGCCGACGGCATCGTCGTCACCCCGTCGCACAACCCGCCCCGTGACGGCGGGTTCAAGTACAACCCGCCCTCGGGCGGCCCGGCCGACACCGACGCGACGAAGACGATCGCCGACCGGGCCAACGAGCTGCTCGCCGCGGACCTCGACGGCGTGCAGCGGATCCCCTTCACCCGCGCCCACGCCGCGGCGCAGCGGTACGACTTCGTGGGCACCTACGTCGACGACCTGCCCGCCGTGCTCGACCTCGACGCGGTCCGCTCGGCCGGCGTGCGCATCGGCGCCGACCCGCTCGGCGGCGCCTCGGTCGACTACTGGGGGGCGATCGCCGAGCGGCACCGGCTCGACCTCACCGTGGTCAACCCGCTGGTCGACCCCACCTGGCGGTTCATGACGCTGGACTGGGACGGCAAGATCCGGATGGACTGCTCCTCGCCCTCGGCCATGGCCTCGCTGATCGGCAAGCGGGCCGACTACGCCGTCGCCACGGGCAACGACGCCGACGCCGACCGGCACGGCATCGTCACCCCCGACGCCGGGCTGATGAACCCCAACCACTTCCTCGCCGTCGCCATCTCCTACCTGTTCGCGCACCGGCCCGAGTGGGGCGCCGGGGTCGCCGTCGGCAAGACGCTGGTGTCCTCGTCGCTGATCGACCGGGTGGTCGAGGGCCTCGGCCGCCGCCTGGTGGAGGTGCCGGTCGGGTTCAAGTGGTTCGTGCCCGGGCTGCTCGACGGGTCGGTCGGGTTCGGGGGTGAGGAGTCGGCGGGGGCGTCGTTCCTGCGCCGCGACGGCGGGGTGTGGACGACGGACAAGGACGGCGTCCTGCTGGCGCTGCTCGCCTCGGAGATCCAGGCCGTGACGGAACGGTCGCCGTCCCAGCTGCACGCCGACCTGGTCGGGCGGTACGGGGAGTCGGCCTACGCCCGGGTGGACGCGCCGGCGTCCCGCGAGCAGAAGGCGGCGCTGGGGAAGCTGTCGCCGTCCGACGTCACCGCCACCGAGCTGGCCGGCGAGGCGATCACCGCCAAGCTGACCAGCGCTCCGGGCAACGGCGCGTCGATCGGCGGGCTGAAGGTGGTCACGGAGAACGCCTGGTTCGCCGCCCGCCCGTCGGGGACCGAGGACGTCTACAAGGTCTACGCCGAGTCGTTCAAGGGACCCGACCACCTCGCCCGCGTGCAGGAGGAGGCCCGCGCCGTCGTCGGCGCCGCCCTCGGCGCCTGAGCCCCGCCGGTGCACTTCCGCGGAGGTGCACGGTGCACTTCCGCGGAGTTGCACGGACCGGGGCAGGATCGGGGGATGACGACGGCGAGCCCTGCCCCTGACGACACGGCCCTGGACGTGACCGCCCTGGTGCGCGAGCTGGTCGGCCGCACCACCGTCTCGGGGGACGCCGCCGCCCAGCAGGACCTGCTCGGCGGCCTCACCGAGGTGCTGCGCGAGCGCGCGCCGCACCTGCTGGTGACCGAGGGGCGCGACCCGGACCACCCGTGGCGGCTGCTGCGGACCCCGGCCGACCCCGGCCGCCGGCAGCTGCTGCTGGCCTGCCACGTCGACACCGTGCCGGTGCCCGACGCCGGCGCCTGGCAGCGCGACCCCTTCGGCGCCGACCTCGACGGGGGCCGGGTGTGGGGGCGCGGCGGCAGCGACATGAAGGCCGGGGTGGTGGCCGCCGCGGCGGCGCTCGCGGCCGCGGACCCGCAGACGCCGGTCGCGCTCCTGCTGACCAGCGACGAGGAGATCGGCTCGAAGGGTGCCGCGGCCGCCGCGGCCGCCGTCGCCGAGCAGCCGATCGGCGCGGTGGTCGTCCCCGAGGCGACAGGCAACCAGGTGGTCCTCGGCCACAAGGGCGCGCTGTGGCTCGCCGTGCGCACCGCCGGGCGGGCCGCGCACGGCAGCACCCCCGAGCGCGGGCACAACGCGGTGCTCGACCTGGTCGCCGTCCTCGCGCGGGCCGGCGGCGCCCTGCCCTTCCGCACCGACCCGTTCCTCGGCACCGAGACGTGGAACCCCGGCGTCGTGACCGGCGGGACGGTGCCCAACGTCGTCCCCGACCGCGCGGAGGTCGTCGTCGACATGCGCACGGTCACCGAGGGCGGTGACCTGCTGGCCTGGTGGCGGGACCAGCCCGAGGTGGCCGACGTCGAGGTGCGCGTGGACCTGCCGCCGGTCGGGACGCCCGCCGACGACCCGTGGGTGGCCACCCTCCCCGCGCCGGCACGGAGCACGCCGGCCACCTACTTCACCGACGCCTCGGTGCTGGTCCGGGTGGTCGGCGGTGCCCCGATCGTCGTCTGGGGCCCGGGCACGCCCGCGGTGATGCACGCGCGGGACGAGTACGTCGAGCTCGCCGAGCTGGAGCAGGCCGCGGCCGCCTTCACCCACGTCGTCGCCCGCTGGGACGGCTGACCCCGCGATCGGATCTGCCCCCTCCGGGCGAGCGACACGGCCCGGAGCAGGGCGGACGCCCGCGGCGTCGGCGGACTGTCGGGCATGACCGGGCAGCGGTACGAGCAGGACTGGGAGGCCGTCCCCCCGGGGACGGCGGGTGGCCCGGCAGCGCAGCCGTACGGGTACGCGCTCCCGCCCACCCACGGCCTGCCGGCGTCAGGTCACGCCCTCCCGTACGGTCCGCCACCCGGCTACGGCTCTGGCTATGGCCCCGGCTATGGCCCCGGCTATGGCCCCGGCTATGGCCCCGGCTATGGCCCCGGCTACGGGTTCGGCTGGGGGGTCCCGACGGCGCCGCCGGCCTGGCCGGCCGGTCCCGGCCGTCCCGGGGTGGCGACCGCGGCGGCCGTCCTCGGGTTCGTCACCGGCGGCCTGACGGTGGTGGTGTCGCTGTTCCTCCTGGCGTTGACCGTCGGCGGAGAGGGCGACCCGGCGACGACCACGTTGCTGCTCGGCCTGCCGTGCGCGGCCGGGCTGATCACCGGCGGCGTCCGGCTGCTGGGCCGGCGCTCCCCCCTGGTGCTGTTCGCCTCCGCGCTGGCCGCGGTGGTCGTGCTCTTCCTCGCGCTCGCGGCCGCGGCCGGCACGCTGGGCGCGGACGACGTCGGGGGCCTGCTCTTCTTCCTGGCGCTCGCGCTGCCCCTGCCGGTGCTCACCGCGGTGTTCAGCCGGCTGCCCGCCACGGTCGGCTGGACCTCTTCCCGCCCCTGACCCGGACGCCGGACCGACGGCTCCGCCGGTCCGGCGGCGGGTCGGCGGCGGGTCGGCGGCGCGGGTCAGCGGCGACGGGCCTTGTCGGCGTACATCGCCGCGTCGGCCTGGCGCACGACCGCCTCCTGGGCCTGCTCCGGTTCCGTGCCGCCGTCGATCGAGCCGATGCCGATGCTCAGCCCGACCCGCACGGTCGTGCCGCCGACGGTCAGGGTGGCGGGCAGCACCTCCTGCAGCCGTACCGCGAGGCGCTCGGCGTCGGCCCGCTCGGTGTTCTCGCAGACGACGGCGAACTCGTCGCCACCCAGCCGGGCGGCGGTGTCGCTGGCGCGCAGGACCCCGGTGAGGCGCTCGGCCACCGCCACCAGGACGGCGTCGCCGGTCGGGTGTCCGTGCTCGTCGTTGACCGCCTTGAAGCCGTCGAGGTCGAGCACCAGCACGCAGGTGGGCGTGTGCTCGCGGTGCCCGCGCTCGAGCGCGTGGCGCAGCCGGTCGTGGAAGAGCAGCCGGTTGGGCAGGCCGGTGAGCGGGTCGTGTGCCGACAGGTGCAGCAGGCGCGCCTCCAGCTCCTTCCGGTCGGTCACGTCCTCGATCACCATCACCAGGTGCGGCGGGTCGGCCGCGGTCGCACCGTCCACCCACGACACCGTCACCTGCACCGGGACGACCGCACCGTCGGGCCGCAGCACCCGGCACTCGTGCCGCACCCGGCCGCGGTGGTCCCGCAGCTGCTGCCACACGGGCACCGCGCCGCCCAGGTCCTCGGGGTGGATGACGGCGAACAGCGTCGCGCCGCGCAGCTCCTCCGGGGGGACGCCGAGCAGCTCGCCGAGGGTGGCGTTGGCCGCGAGGAACACCCCGTCCGGCGTCGCCAGGGCCACACCCATCGGCGAGTTCGTGAAGGCGCTGCCCACGTCGGCGGGGGGCAGGGTGCCCACGGGCTCGGCCTCGGCGTCGAACACGGTGCTCCTCCGTTTCCTCCCCCTCAGTCATCCGGGTCGTCCCCGATACTCCTTACTTCCCGTCGGGTTCCACGTGGAACCACCCCACGGGGCAGGATGGACCCATCGGATGACAGAACCGCGCAGGTGAGGGGAACGATCGTGTCGACGGACTTCGACCTGGTGCTCCCGACGGCGGTCGACGTCCGCGAGGTGGGCATGCGCGACGGCCTGCAGCTCGAGGCGCCGGTCCCGCTCGAGGCCAAGCTGGCCATGCTCGACGCACTGGTGGCCACCGGCGTCCGCCGGATCGAGGTGACGTCGTTCGTCTCGCCCAGAGCCGTCCCGGCGCTGGGCGACGCCGACCGGGTCGCCGCCGAGCTGTCCCGCTGGCCGGGTGTGCACTGGTCGGCGCTGGTGGCCAACCCCCGGGGGGCGGTCCGCGCCGTCGACGCCGGCATCGCCGAGCTGGAGCTGGTCGTCTCCGCCACCGACGGCCACAGCCGCGCCAACGCCGGCCGCTCCACCGCCGAGGCGCTCGCCGGCGTCGGGGAGGTCGCGGCGCTCGCGCACGGGGCGGGCGGCTCGCTGGAGGTCGTCGTCGCCACCGCCTGGGACTGCCCCTTCGACGGGCGGACCCCGATCGCGCGCACCGTCGACGTCTGCCGCGCGGCGGTCACCGCCGGCGCCGACGCCCTCTGCCTGGGCGACACCATCGGGACGACGACGCCGGCGCGGGTGGTCCGCCTGCTCGACGCTGTCCGCCGCGCCTGCCCCGGCACGCCGGTCGCCGTCCACTTCCACGACACCCGCGGCACCGGGCAGGCCAACGCCCTCGCCGCCGTGCAGGCCGGCGTCACCCAGCTCGACGCCTCGGTGGGTGGGCTGGGCGGGTGCCCGTTCGCGCCCGGCGCCAGCGGCAACATCGCCACCGAGGAGCTCGTCTACTGGCTGGAGGACTCCGAGGTGGCCACCGGGATCGACCTCGATGCGCTGCTGGCCGCGGCCCGGGTCGCCGAGGGGGCCGTGGGACACGAGCTGCCGAGCTCGCTGTACCGGGCCGGGGGACGCTCGGTCCCGCGGGCCGCGGCCGGGAGCCCTGCGTGAGCGGACCGGGTGAGGCGGTCGACCCACAGGTCATGCGCGACGTCCTCGGGCACTTCGCCTCCGGGGTCACCGTGGTCACCGCGGACGACGGCGCGGGCCCGCTCGGCTTCACCTGCCAGTCGTTCAGCTCGCTGTCGCTGGACCCGCCGCTGGTGGCCCTCGCGCCGGCCCGCACCTCGACCACCTGGCCGCGGCTGCGCGACATCGGCCGGTTCTGCGTCAACGTCCTCGCCGAGGACCAGTCCGGCCTGTCGGCGGCCTTCGCCCGCTCGGGCGCCGACAAGTTCGCCGGGGTGGCCTGGCGGCCGAGCCCGCACGGCTCACCGGTCCTCGACGACGTCGTCGCCTGGATCGACTGCACGCTCTGGGCCGAGTACGACGGCGGGGACCACACGATCGTCGCCGCCCGGGTGCTCGACCTCGGCGCCGACCCGGACCGCCGGCCGCTGCTGTTCCACCGCGGCCGCTACGGCCTGGCGGAGGGCGCCGGCTGAGGTCCCGGCCCCGTCCCGGGCCGAGGGGGTCCCGCCGCGAGCCTGCACGGCCCCCCTGCAGGGTCCCGCCGCGAGCGTGCGAGCGGTGGGGGCAGGGGGGTCCTTCAGCCGAAGCGGACGGCGATCAGCGCGACGTCGTCGCGGCCGTCGAGGGTGCCGCTGACGGCGGCGTCGCACAGCTCGCGGGGCGAGGCGTCGGCCGGCGTGGCCGACAGCCGCTCGACCAACGCGGCGATGCCCTGGTCGAGGTCGGAACCCGGCGTCTCGACCAGCCCGTCGGTGTAGCCGACGACCGTCGACCCGGCCGGCAGGTCGACCGTCAGCGCGGTCCGCTCGGCGTCGACGTCGACCCCCACGAGCAGGCCGGTGACGCCGTCGATCGGGCGCACCGCGCCGTCGGGCGAGCGCAGCAGCAGCGGCGGGTGGCCGGCGTTGGCCAGCCGGGCCCGCCACGGCCCGCCCGGCTCGGCCGGGGGGACGGCGTGCAGGTAGGCCATCGTGGCCAGCGAGGCGACCCGCAGACCCTGCACGAGCCGGTCCACCCGGGTGAGCACGGTGCTCGGGTGCGGGTCGGGGGCCTCCCACATGCAGGCGCGGATGAGCCCGCGCAGGTGTCCCATCGCGGCCGCGGCGGCGACGTCGTGACCGACGTCCCCCACCACCATCCCGACCGAGCCGTCGGGCAGCTGCAGCAGGTCGTAGAAGTCCCCGCCGACGTCGGCGGCGGTCGAGGCGCTGACGTAGTGCGCGGCCGCGGTCACGCCGGGGAGGGTGGGCAGGTCCGGCAGCAGGGAGCGCTGCAGCGTGTCGGCGACGGCGTGCTCCTGCTGGTAGAGCCGCACGTTGTCCATGACCAGCGCCGCCCGTCGGGCGAGGTCCTCGGCCAGGCCGACGTCCTCCGGCGTGAACGGCCGGTACGAGGAGGTGCGCACGAGGGTGATCGCCCCGCGGGTGCGGCGGCGCGCCACCATCGGCGTGCTCAGCGACGTCACCGCACCGAGCCGCCCGGCGACCTCCTGGGCCACCGGGGACGCGATCGCGTCGTCGAGCCGCTCGGGCAGCCGCTCGACCAGCACCGTCCGCGACGAGGTGATGGCGCGCTGGCTCGGGGACCCCGCCGGCAGTCGCAGGGCGTGCCCGGCCTCGAAGCGGCGCACCTCGGTGCGCTGCCGCTCGCGGTCGCGCACGACCACCTCGTGCACCTCGTCGGACTCGTCGACGACCGTGATGACCACCCAGTCGGCCAGCGTGGGCACGCACAGGGTGGCCAGCCGGTCGAGCAGGTCGCCGGCGTCGAGCGTGGCGATGAGGGAGCTGGTCGCCTCGGCCATGAGCGCGAGGCGGCCCTGCGCCTCCTCGGCGGCCCGCTGCGCCTGCTCGGCGACCGCGCGGGCCTGCTCGGCCTCCTGCCGGGCGTTCTGCTCGGCGGCGAAGGCGGCCTCGCGCTCGGACTCGACCCGCACCCGCTCGGTGACGTCGGTCTGCACCCCGACGAAGCTGACCAGCTCGCCCTCGCCGTCGAAGACCGGGCTGATGGAGAGCTGGTTCCAGAAGGCGGTGCCGTCGCGACGGTGGTTGAGCAGGACGACGGTCACCGCCTCCTGGGCGGCCAGCGCCGTCCGGATGCTGGCGACGGCGGCCAGGTCGGTCGCCGGCCCCTGCAGGAACCGGCAGTTGCGGCCCACGGACTCCTCGTAGGAGTAGCCGGTGATGCGGGTGAACGAGGGGTTGACCCAGACCAGCGGGTCGTCCGGCTCGCGCGGGTCGGTGATCGTGAAGGCGATGTCGGTGGCGACGACGGCCCGCTCGCGCAGCGCCTGCAGCTCGGCCTCGGCGTCCCCGCCACCGCTGACCCCCTCGACCTCGAGGAAGACCACCAGGGACAGCTGCTGGCTGTTGCCCGGCTGCGACAGCGGGAAGCCGGTCACCCACATCAGCCGGTCCTCACGGCGGTCGTCGCCGCGGGCGCGGTCGGCGTCGGTGCTGCGGGCCGGCTGCAGGCGGACCGCCTCGCCGGTGACCGGCTGGCCCTGTGCCACCAGCGACAGCGGGCCGGTGGTGCGGGCCAGCGGGGCGCCGCCGAGGTCGGTGAGCCCGACCGAGGCGCCCCAGGTGTCGATGTCGACCGGCAGGTGCACGTTGCCGGCCATCTCCGTCGCGGCGGTGTTGGCGTAGGTGACCGACCCGGACTCCTGGTCGATGAGCAGGACCGCGACCGGGACGTCGGACAGCACGGCGGGCAGGGCGGTCGAGGCCGCGCCGTCCCCGCGGTGCTCGGAGACGACCGCGCTGGCGGCGGTGACGATCCCGGCCTGCTGGTCCGCGGGCACCTCGCCGGCCGGCGAGGCGGCCTCGGCCATCGCCGCCCGGGCCGCGACCGGGACGCCGTCGTGGGCGGGCCCGGCGCCGAAGGCGAGGTCACCCGGAGGGGGCGTGGTCGAGCCCCTGGTCTGCTGGCCCTCCGGTCGCACGCGGACGAATCTAACCGTTGTCCCAGCTCCGTCGCCCGCCTGCTCCCGGGCGCCACCCGCCGGGCGGTCATCCGGACGGGTGCGCGGCACAGGACGCCGCCGAGGTGTGCGGGCCGTCCGGGCGGGCACTCCCCCGTGACGATCTCGGGAGGGAGACGACATGGGACTGCTCGACCGGCTCTTCGGCCGGCGTCGTGCACCGGAGCCCCAGTACGACGGGTACGCGCCGCCCGCGCCACCGCCCCCGCCCCCGACCTCCTCGGGGCAGCGCGCTCCGGTGGACGACCAGCAGGCGATCGAGCGCTACCGCTACCTGCTGCGCACCGCGCCGCCCGACCAGATCGAGCAGGCGCACGCCGAGGCCTTCTCCCAGCTCACCCAGCAGCAGCGGCAGGAGGTGCTCACCCAGCTCGCGGCCGCGGTCCCGGCGTCCGAGCGGCCCCGGGCCGACGACCCGCAGACCCTCGCCCGGGTGGCCACCCGCGCCGAGCTGCGCCAGCCCGGGACGCTGGAGCGGGCCTTCGGTGGCGGCTTCGGCGGGGGCGGCCACGGGGGTGGCTACGGCCCCGGCTACGGGGGTGGCTACGGCCCCGGCTACGGCGGCGGCTACGGGCCCCGGATGGGCGGCTTCGGCAGCTCGCTGGGCGGCAGCCTGCTCGGCACCGTCGGCGGCCTGGTGATCGGGACGGCGGTGGCCGACGCCCTCTTCGACACCGGCCTCGGCGACGGCGGGCTCTTCGGCGGCGGCGACGAGGAGGCCTACGCCGAGGGGTACGCCGACGGCACGGACGGCGGCGGTGACCCCGGCGGTGACTACGCCGCGGCCGACGGCGGCTACGGCGGCGACCCGGGTGCCGACTTCGCCGGGGGCGCCGACAACGGCTACGGCGACTACGGCGGTGACTACGGCGGAGGCGACTTCGGCGGCGGGGACTTCGGCGGCGGCGACTTCTGAACCCTCCTCCCGGCAGGGAGGAGGTCAGGCCCGGCCGGGACCGCCGGCGACCCGTCCCTGGCGCCGCAGCCACAGCAGGCCCAGCACCGGCAGCACCAGCGGGACGAATCCGTAGCCGCGGCCGAACGCCGACCAGACGGTCTCGTCGGGGAAGGCGGCCGGGTCGAGCACCGACAGGGCGCCGACCACGAGCACGCCGGCGAGCTCGACCGAGCAGGCGACGACCGCCGTCCGCCGTCCGGCCCGCCCACCGCGGGCCAGCCCGACGGTGGCGACCACGTACACCGCCGCGGCGAGGGCGGAGAGCAGGTAGGCCACCGGCGCCTCGCCGAAGCGGGTGGCCAACTGCACCGTGGCACGCGCTCCGGCGGCCAGGGCGAAGACCGCGTAGACGGCGACCAGCACCCGCCCGGGCCCGGCCGCCGTCCCGCCCGCCGCGGTGCCCGACGGCTGTCCCCCCACGGGGTCAGGCACCCGGGGCCTCCCACAGCTGGACCAGCCGCCAGACCATCACGACGGTGACCAGACTGGTCACGGCCAGCACCGTGCCCGCCCAGCGGCTGGGCTCGGTACGCGACCAGAGCACCCCCGCGACCGGCAGGAGCACCACGCCGGCGAGGTAGCCGACGAAGGTCGCCGTCTCCGGGGGCCGCTGTCCGCCGGCCAGCGCCACCGTCGCGACGACGGCCTGCACGACGAGCAGCACCTCGAGCACCGCGGCACCGGCCAGGTGCACCAGGCCGATCCGCCGGCGGGCGACCGTCGAGGCCAGGCCGGCGAGCGCCACGAGGACGGCGACCGCCGTCGCGGACCAGGCGAGGGCGGGCGTCATCGGCACGGCCGGGAGGAGGGGACGGCGGGTCGCACGTCCCCATCCTCCCGTGCCGGCCGGCGGAGCGGCCGCGGTGACCGGCCAGGTCCCCCGGTGGCGGGCGTGGGGGATCGTGGAGGGCATGACCGTGCGCGACCTCCTGGTCGACCTGTGCGCCGAGCACCTGGACGCCGTGACCGGTGAACCGGTGCCGCTGCAGGCGCTGGTCGGGCTGCTCGCCGCCTGCGGGGTCGCCGAGCCCAGCACGCGGGTCGCCGTGGCCGCGCTGCGGCGGACGGGCTGGCTGACGGCGGTCCGGCGCGGGCGGGAGACGCTGTGCGCGCCGGCGGCGCCGCTGCGGGAGGCGGTCACCGCGCAGCAGGAGCGGATCGAGCGCCGGCTCGCGCCGTGGGACGGGCAGTGGCGGATGGTCGTCTACTCCGTCCCGGAGACCGACCGGGCCGCCCGCGAGCGCGTCCGCCGGGGCCTGGCGCGGGCCGGGTTCGGCCCGCTGGCCCCGGCCACGTGGGTCTCCCCGCACCGCTCGGCCCTCGACGAGGTGCACGCCGAGCTCGCCGGCGAGCGCACCTCCCGGCTGGACCTGCTGACCGCCTCGGTCGCCGACCCGCGGCTGTCCGACGGCGAGCTGGCCGCCCGCTGCTGGGACCTCCCCCGGCTCGCCGCCGGCTGGACCCGGGTGCTCGACCGGCTGCGTGCCTCCGGTGCAGCGGGCACCCCCGACGGCCCTGCCGCGCTCGGCCTGCACCTGCGGCTGCGCGCCGAGACGCGGGCGGTCCTCGCCGGTGATCCGCTGCTGCCCGTGGCCCTGCAGCCGCCCGGCTGGCCCGCCCGCGACGTCCGCGACGCGTGGGCCGACGCCGGTGCCCGGCTCGCCGCCGCGGCCCGCGCGCACGTCGCCGACGTCCTCGGCGTCGTCAGCACCCCTCCCCGCGCCGCCGCCGTCGCCTGAAGAAGGACCCTCCTGCCCCCCACCACTCGCAGGCTCGCGGCGGGACCCTGCAGGAAGGCCGTCAGCGGTGGACGCTGGACATGTCCGGGTAGCGGTCGCCGACCGCGGCGCCGAGGGGTGCGGCCTCGCCGAGGCGGCGCACGTCGTCGTCGGAGAGCCGGACGTCGGCAGCGGCGGCGTTCTCCTCCAGGTAGGCCACCCGCTTGGTGCCCGGGATCGGGACGACGGCCGGGTTCCCGTCGCGGCCGCCCTGCGCCATCACCCACGCCAGTGCGAGCTGGGACGCCGTCACGCCCTTCTCGTCGGCGATCTCGCGCACCCGGTCGACCAGCCGCAGGTTCTGCTCGAAGGCCTCGCCCTGGAAGCGCGGGTTGGCGCGGCGGAAGTCGTCGGGCGCGAGGTCCTCGACGCTGCGGATCTGCCCGGACAGGAAGCCACGGCCGATCGGCGAGTAGGCGACGAAGCCGATGCCGAGTTCGGCGCAGGTGGCCAGCACCCCGTTCTCCTCCGGGTCGCGGCTCCACAGCGAGTACTCCGTCTGGACCGCCGCGACCGACTGGACGGCGTGCGCCCGGCGGATGGTCTCGGGGGCGGCCTCGGAGATGCCGGCGAACCGGACCTTGCCGGCCTCGACCAGCTCGCGGATGGCGCCCCAGGTGTCCTCGATCGGGACCTCGGGGTCCACGCGGTGCTGGTAGTAGAGGTCGATGACGTCGACGCCGAGCCGCTGCAGCGAGGCGTCGCAGGCCCGGCGCACGTAGTCCGGCCGGCCGTTGATGCCGAGGAAGGAGCCGTCCTCGCCGCGCTCGTTCCCGAACTTGGTCGCCAGCACCACCTCGTCGCGGCGGCCCGCGATGGCCGCGCCGACCAGCCGCTCGTTGGTGAACGGGCCGTACATGTCGGCGGTGTCGAGGAACGTGACGCCGAGGTCCAGCGCCCGCCGGATGGTGCGCTCGGCCTCCGCCTGGTCACCGGTGCCGTAGAACTCGCTCATCCCCATGCAGCCCAGCCCCATGGCCGGGACGGACAGGGACCCCAGGGTGCGTGTCTCCATGGACCCTCCCCTGCCCCCGGGGGGCTGGTTGACACCTGCAACAGGGCCTGTGGCAGGTTAGGCACACCTCAGTAAGGCAAGCCTTCCCTGTCAGGAGCACGATGCGCACGCCCTCCCGGCCGCTGGCCGCCCTCTCCCTCACCGTGGCCACCGCCCTCGCCGTCAGCGCCTGCGGCGGCAGCGAGGACACCACCGCCGAGGCGTCCTCGGAGTCCGCCGAGGTCACAGTTCCCCACGCGCAGGGCGAGACCGCCGTCCCGGCCGACCCGCAGACGGTCGTCGTGTTCGACGTCGGCGTCCTGTCGACCCTGGACAGCCTCGGCGTCGAGGTGGCCGGCGTGCCGGAGGCGACCTACCCGGAGTCGCTGGCGCAGTACGGCGGGGACGAGTACGCCAAGGTCGGCTCGCTGTTCGAGCCGGACTACGAGGCGGTCAACGCCCTCGAGCCCGACCTGATCATCGTCGGGGGGCGCTCGGCCTCGGTGTACCCGGAGCTCGCCGAGATCGCCCCCACCATCGACCTCACCGTCGACAACGGCGACTTCCTGGCCTCCTTCGAGGAGCGGGTGACCACGCTCGCGGAGGTCTTCGGCCAGGAGGACGCGGTCGCCGACCGGCTGGCCGCCCTGGACCAGCGGGTCGCCGAGGTGCGGGAGACCGCGGCGGGCGCCGGCGACGCGCTCTTCGTGATGACCAACGCCGGCGAGGTCAGCGCCTACGGCCCCGAGACGCGCTTCGGCCTGGTCTACGAGGAGCTGGGGCTGACCCCCACCGACGAGGCGCTGACCGCCGCCGACCACGGCGACGCCGTCTCCTTCGAGTACATCGCGGAGAAGGACCCTGACATCCTGCTGGTCCTCGACCGCGACGCCGCCATCGGCGAGTCCGGCACGGCCGCGCAGCAGGTGCTCGACAACGATCTGGTCCGGGGGACGACGGCCTGGCAGGACGACGACGTCCACTACCTCGACTCGTCCGTCTGGTACATCGCGCCGAACGGCCTGCCGTCGGTCGAGCAGATGGTCGAGGAAGTCGCTGCTGCGGTCGAGTGACGTGACGACCACCGCAGAGGGACCGAGCGGCGCCGCGCCCACCCGGGCGCGGCGCCGCCGCGGTGTGCAGCGGTGGCACGTCGCCGCCGCGCTGGCGGCCCTGGCCCTCGCCGCGTTCGCGTCCCTGTTCGTCGGGGTCGGCGACCTGACGCCGGCCGACCTGCTCGACGCCGACGAGGCACAGGCCCGGGTCCTGTGGACCAGCCGGGTGCCGCGGCTGCTGGCGATCCTGCTGGCCGGGTCGGCGATGGCGGTGGCCGGGCTGGTGATGATGCACCTGACCCGCAACCGGTTCGTCTCCCCGCAGACCGCCGGGACGACGGAGTGGGTGGGGTTGGGCATCGTCGTCGCGACGCTGTCGTTCGGCGGGACGTCGGTGCTCGGCAAGATGACGATCGGCGTGCTGTTCGCACTGGCCGGCACCGCGCTCTTCGTCCGGCTGCTGCAGCGGATGGTCCTCACCGACGTCGTGGTGGTCCCGCTGGTCGGCATCCTGCTCGGCGGCGTGGTGAGCGCGGCGACGACCTTCCTGGCCTACCGCTTCGACCTGCTGCAGTCGATCGACGTGTGGATGAACGGCGACTTCTCCGGCGTCCTGGCCGGTCGCTACGAGCTGCTCTGGCTGGTGCTGGCCGCCACCGTGGTCGCCTACCTGTGGGCCGACCGGTTCTCCGTCGCCGGCATGGGCGAGAGCTTCGCGGTCAACCTCGGCGTCCCCTACACCCGCGTCGTCATGGTCGGCCTGGCCATCGCCTCGATCGTCACCGCGGTCGTCGTGGTCAGCGTCGGCTCGATCCCCTTCCTCGGCCTCGTCGTCCCCAACCTGGTCACGCTGGCGATGGGCGACGCCCTGCGCCGGGTGCTGCCGGTGACCGCGCTGACCGGCGCGGCGTTCGTGCTGGTCTGCGACGTCCTGGCCCGCACCATCCGGTACCCGTACGAGGTGCCGGTCGGGATGATCGGCGGCGTCGTCGGCGGCGTGCTGTTCATCTGGCTGCTGCTGCGCGCCCGGAAGCGGGCGTTCTGATGACGGCCGTGCTCACCGCGCCGCAGCAGGCCACCCGGCGCCGGCGCACGCTGGTCGTCCTCGGCGTCCTCACCCTGGCCGTCGTCGCCGCGTTCCTGACCGTCGACGTCACCGGCTCCTGGGACTACGCCCTGCAGCAGCGCGGCCGCCGGCTGGCCGCGATGGCCGTGGTCGCCGTGGCCGTGGCGGTCTCCACCGTGCTCTTCCAGACGGTCACGAACAACCGGGTCCTGACCCCGGAGATCATGGGGTTCGACCGGCTGTTCGTGCTGATCCAGACGGTCGGGGTGTTCTTCCTCGGCGCCGCCACCGTCACCACCACCGACCCGCGGCTGCGCTTCGCCGTCGAGGTGGTCGTGCTGATCGGCTTCGGCGCCGTCCTGTACCGGTCGCTGTTCGGCCGCACCGAGCGCGACGTGTACGTGCTCGTGCTGCTCGGCGTCGTCCTCGGCTCGACGTTCACCAGCCTCACGCTGCTGGTGTCCCGGCTGATCGACCCCAACGAGTTCCTCACCCTGCAGGACCTGCTCTTCGCCAGCTTCAACTCCGTCGACCGGCAGATGCTGGCACTGTCCGCGGTCGTCGTCGCGCTGGTCACCGCCGGGGTCTGGCGGCTGCTCCCCGGGCTGGACGTCGTCGCACTCGGCCGGGACACCGCCGTCGGCCTGGGCGTCGAGCACCGCAGGGTGGTCGACCGGGCGCTGCTGGCCGTCGCCGTCCTCGTCGCCGTCGCCACCGCGCTGGTCGGGCCGATCACCTTCCTCGGCCTGCTGGTGGCCAACCTGGCCCGCCAGCTGCTCGGCACCCACCGGCACGCCTGGGTGCTGCCCGGGGCTGGCCTGCTGGCGCTGCTCGCGCTGGCCGGCGGGCAGCTGGTCCTGGAGCAGGTGTTCGGCTTCAACTCCAGCCTCAGCATCGTCGTCAACTTCGTGGGCGGGATCGTCTTCATCGCCCTCCTGATCAGAGAGCCCCGCCAGTGATCGAGATCGAGTCCGTCTCCAAGGCCTACGGCAGCGTCCGCGTGCTGGAGGACGTCTCGCTGACGATCCCGACCGGTGGCATCACCTCGCTGATCGGCGCCAACGGGGCGGGCAAGTCGACGCTGCTGTCGGTCGCCGCCCGGCTGCTGCCGGCCGACAGCGGCCGGGTGCGGGTCGACGGCATGGACGTCGCGACGACGCCGGGGCGGGTGCTGGCGCGGCGGCTGGCCGTGCTGCGCCAGGAGAACGCGATGTCGGTGCGGCTGACCGTGCGCGAGCTCGTCGCCTTCGGTCGCTTCCCGCACTCCGGCGGCCGGCTGACGCCTGCGGACCGCCGCCTGGTCGACGAGGCGATGGAGTGGTTCGAGCTGGGTCCGCTGGCCGACCGGCACCTCGACCAGCTCTCCGGCGGCCAGCGCCAGCGCGCCTACGTGGCGATGGTGATGTGCCAGGGCACCGACCACGTGCTGCTCGACGAGCCGCTGAACAACCTGGACATGCGGCACGCCGTCCAGATGATGCGGATGCTGCGCGCTATGGCCGACGAGCTCGGCCGCACCGTGGTCCTCGTCGTGCACGACGTCAACGTCGCCTCCTGTTACTCCGACCGGATCGTGGCGATGCGGGAGGGTCGGCTGGTCGCCGAGGGCCCGACGGCGGAGCTGATGACGCCGGAGCTGCTGCGCAAGGTGTTCGACGTCGAGGTCGAGGTGCACGAGCTGGCCGGACGCCGGATCGGCGTGCCCTGGTCCTGACCGCGGGTGAGCGGTGCGGCGACGGGTCGACGCGCCGGACGACGGCCGGCGCCACCTCCCGGCCCGCCTCTCGCGCGTGAAAGGCGTGGTCAGGGGCCTGTTCGATGGCCGGAAC
>NZ_JBFNXQ010000107.1:0-16896 GCF_041018925.1 Geodermatophilus maliterrae | reverse complement strand
GCCCGCCGCACCGGACGCGTGCCGCTCGTCCGGCTCGGACCTGCCCGGACGAGACCTCGCGGGCCCGGCCCTCCCCGCACGGTTAGGCTCGATCGGTGGCTGGCAGCCGGATCGGTGTGATGGGTGGGACGTTCGACCCCATCCACCACGGGCACCTGGTGGCGGCCAGCGAGGTCGCCGGGCTGTTCGGTCTCGACGAGGTCGTGTTCGTGCCCACCGGTCAGCCGTGGCAGAAGACCGAGCGCGAGGTCAGCCCCGCCGAGGACCGCTACCTCATGACCGTCATCGCCACCGCCTCCAACCCGCGGTTCTCCGTCAGCCGGGTCGACGTCGACCGCGAGGGCCCGACGTACACCATCGACACCCTGACCGAGCTGCACGCCCAGCGCCCCGACGCCGAGCTGTTCTTCATCACCGGCGCCGACGCCCTCGCCCAGATCCTCAGCTGGCGCGACAGCGACCGGTTCCTCGCGCTGGCGCACTTCGTCGGGGTCACCCGGCCCGGGTTCACGCTGGCCGACGGGCACCTGCCCGAGGGGTCGGTCAGCCTGGTCGAGATCCCCGCGCTGGCGATCAGCTCCACCGACTGCCGGGAGCGCGTGGCCCGGGGGATGCCGGTCTGGTACCTCGTCCCCGACGGCGTGGTGCAGTACATCGAGAAGCGGGGGCTCTACCGCGCGACGCCGGGCGCCCGCCGCACGGCCGGACCCCGCGCGGACCGGCCCACCCACGACCACCCGCCGGGGCCCGAGGCGACCGACGCCGGCCCCGCCGACCCACCGACCCCCCACCTCCAGGAGGTGCCCCGATGACCGCCTCCGCCGAGGCGCGGGAGACCGCGCTGCTCGCCGCCCAGGCCGCCGCCGACAAGCTCGCCACCAACGTCTCGATCGTCGACGTCAGCGACCGGCTGGCCATCACCGACGCGTTCGTGCTGGCCGCCGCCCCCAACGAGCGCCAGGTGCAGGCGATCGTCGACGAGGTCGAGGAGCGGCTGCGCGGGCACGGGGTCAAGCCCGTGCGGCGCGAGGGCGTCGCCGAGGCCCGCTGGGTGCTGCTGGACTTCGTCGACGTGGTCGTCCACGTCCAGCACGCCGAGGAGCGCGCGTACTACGCCCTCGAGCGGCTCTGGAAGGACTGCCCGACCATCCCGTTCGTCGACCGCGCCGCTCCGCCCGGTGCCGCACCCGCGGCTGCGGACGGCGGCACGCTGTCGGCCGACGACGTCGACCCCGCCAGTGCCGACCCCGTGCCGCTGCGCCCGGATCCCGACGGGACGGCCGGCGAGGCGTCCCGCGGGGTGTCCGGCGCGGCCGCGGGTGAGCCCGTCACCGAGGACGAGCTCGCCGACGACGACGTGCTGGAGCGCGACCCGCTGCAGGACGGTGCCGGCGGCCCGGAGGCGACCGGCCGGTGACGGCTGCGGCCCTGCCCGACCTGCCGGTGCCCCGCCTGGTCGTCTGGCGCCACGGGCGGACCGAGTGGAACGCCAGCGGGCGCTTCCAGGGCCAGCTCGACCCGCCCCTGGACGCGGAGGGGCACGCGCAGGCCGCCCGCACCGCGCCGCACCTGGTGGCCGGCGGACTCGACCCGGACACCACGGTCGTGGTCTCCAGCGACCTGGTCCGGGCCGCCGAGACCGCGGCGGCGCTCACCGCGCTGCTCGGGGTGCCGCTGCACCTGGACGAGCGGCTGCGCGAGCACCACCTGGGCGCCTGGGAGGGGCTGACCCGCGACGAGGTCGCCGCCCGCCATCCCGAGCAGTACGCGGCCTGGCTCGCCGGCCGGCCGGTCGAGGGCCGCGGCGGGGAGGACGCCCCGGCCGTCGCCGAACGGGCCCTCGCGGCGCTCTCGGACCTGCCGCCGGCCGAGGTCGCCGTCGTGGTCACCCACGGCGGGACCGGCGGCCGCCTGGTGGAGGCGCTGCTCGAGCTGGGCCCGCAGCACCGCCGGGTGTTCGGGCCGCTGGTCAACTGCGGGTGGAGCGAGCTGGTCCGGCAGGGGACCCGGTGGCGGCTGATGCGGCACAACTGCGCCGTCGCCGCCCTCCCCGCCGACCTCGCCGGCGCGGGCCAGGGCGTCGAGGGTCCGGTGCCGCGGTCGGTCCCGGCGCCGGTCGACGCGGGAGCCACCCCGGAGGAGGGGTCGCCGACGCCGACCGAGGACGCCGACGTCGCGCTCTGAGACCGGGTCCACAGGCCCCGCCGTCCACCGTGGCCGTCGGGCCGGCGGGCGCGGGCTAGCCTCCCCTGGTGTCCGTCGCCGTGGTCACCGACTCCACGGCCTACCTCCCCCCCGACGTGGTGGCGCGCTACGGCATCGAGGTCGTGCCCTGCTACGTCGTCCTCGCCGGACACTCCGGCCGGGAGGGGGAGGACGTCACCCCGGAGGACGTCGCCCGGGCGCTGAGCACCCGCGGCCAGAAGGTCTCGACCTCGCGCCCGACCCCCGGCGACTTCGTGGCCGCCTACCGCCGCCGGCTGGCCGAGGGCGCCGACCGGGTCGTCTCGATCCACCTCTCCGCGGAGCTGTCGGGCACCTGGGACGCCGCCCGCCTGGCCGCCGCCCAGGTCGGCGAGCACGTGGTCACCGTCGTCGACTCCCGCTCGACGGCCATGGGCACCGGCTTCGCCGTGCTGGCGGCCGCCCGTGCCGCGGCCGACGGCGCCGGTGCCGCCGAGGTCGCCGCGGTCGCGAACGACACCGCGGCCCGGACCCGCACCTTCTTCGTCGTCGACACCCTCGAGCACCTCCGCCGGGGCGGGCGGATCGGCTCGGCCGCCTCCCTGCTGGGCACCGCGCTCGCGGTCAAGCCGGTGCTGCACGTGGCAGACGGCCGGGTCGTGCCCCTCGAACGGGTCCGCACGTCGGCGCGGGCGCTGTCCCGGCTGGTCCAGCGCGCGGTCGAGGCCGCCGGCGGCCCCGGGGCCTCGGTGGCGGTGCACCACCTCGCGGCCGCCCAGCGCGCGGAGCGCCTGGCCAGCGAGCTGCAGAAGGCCGTCCCCGGCATCCGCGAGCTCTACGTCAGCGAGCTCGGCGCGGTCATCGGTGCGCACGTGGGCCCCGGCGCCGTGGGCGTCGTCGTCGCCCCCGCGCCGGCACGGCCGCCCGCCACGGCAGTCGAGCCGGGCGAGGACGCGCAGCCCGGCGAGGACGCGCAGCCGGGCGAGGACGCGCAGCCGCAGGCGGACTGACCGGAGGACGCAGGACACGCCACCCAGCCTGCGTCCCCCGCTGCCGGAACCGGCCGTGACCGTCCACAGGGCTCGCCGCCGTCCACAGCTCCTCGCGTGGCGGCTCCGGGTGGGACGGGGCTGCCTAGCGTCCGCCGGGTGCGCCTGACCTCCCGCCGCGACGACGACGCCGACGTCATCCGTGCCCGACTGCGGGTCCTGCTCGACGAGGGCCGCCGGTCCTCCGGCTGGTTGCCCACCGACGACGAGCCCGAGGAGGTGCCCAGGACGGGCGTCGCGTTCCTCCGCCGTCCGGTCGCCGGGATCCCGGAGCAGGACGACGACCCGCGCGACGACGACCACGACCACCACGAGCACGGCGACGACGACGAGCCACCCGGCGAGGACCCGCGCGACCGGTTGCCGCACGGCCTGGGCCGTCACCGCGCACCGGAGCGGACGGTGCGGGTCGACCCGGGGCGCCGGGGGAGCTGGGCACTGTGGGCGGCCGGCCTCGTCGCCGCGCTGGCCGTCGCCGGCTGGACCTGGCTCGACCGTCCGACCGTGCAGCCGGCTCCGCCACCTGCGGACGCCGCAACCGCGACCACGACCGACGGCGCAGCCCCGACGGACGGTGCGACTCCGGCGTCCCCGGCGGTGGGTGCGGCGTCCGGGGCCCGGGCCACCGTGGTCGTCTCGGTGGTCGGGCTGGTGGCCACCCCCGGCCTGGTGACCCTGCCCGAGGGCGCCCGCGTGGCCGACGCCGTGGCCGCGGCCGGGGGACTGCTCCCGGAGGCCGACCCCGCGTCGGTCAACCTCGCCGCGGTGGTCACCGACGGACAGCAGGTCGCCGTCGGGGTACCGGGTGCGGTGGCCGCACCGGCGTCCGGGACCAGCGGAGGAGGCGCCTCGGGCGGGCCGGTCGACCTCAACGCGGCGACCGTCGGCGACCTGGACGCCCTGCCCGGCATCGGCCCGGTGCTCGCCCAGCGCATCGTCGACCACCGCACGGAGCACGGCCGGTTCGCCAGCGTCGAGCAGCTCGACGACGTCCCCGGCATCGGGCCGGCCATCTACGCCGCGCTCGCCGACCTGGTGCGGGTGTGAGCGCTCCTCCGGAGGACCGGTGGACGTGGCTGGACCTGCGGCTGGTGCCGGTCGCCGCCACCGTCTGGCTGGTCACCCTGGCCGGCGGGGTGCTCCCGCCGGCGGCGCTGGCCGGTCTGGCGGGCGCGGCCGTGCTCGCCGCCGTCCTCGCCGCGGCAGCGCGAGGGCACCGGCACCGGGGCGCGGCGCTCGTGCTGCTGGCGGTGCTGGCCGCGCTCGCCACCACCGCGACCGTGACGGCCGTCCGGAGCGCCGCCCGGGCCGCCTCCCCGCTGGCCGAGGTCGCCGCCGGCCGCACCGTCGAGGTCGTCCTCGAGGTCGACGGCGACCCGCGGCGCCTCCGCGGGACAGGACCACCGCGCGTCGTGCTGGACGCCACCGTCACGGGCATCGACGACGGGACGCGCGCCGTCGACCTGACCGCCGGGGCGGTGGTCTTCGCGGCGGCCGAGGACTGGGACGCCGTCGTGCCCGGGCAGTCGGTCCGGACCCGGGCCGCCGTCTCCGCGGTCCCGGCGAGCGAGGAGGTCGTCGCCCGCCTGTCGGCGCGGGGTCCGCCGGAGCCGCTCGGGTCACCGCCGTGGGTCCACCGCGCGGCCGACGGTCTGCGCGACGGACTGGCCGGCTCGGCCGCGCGCGTCGTCGGCGGCCCGGCCGGCGGGCTCCTGCCCGGGCTGGTGGTGGGGGACACGAGGGCGATGGACCCGGTCCTCGAGGAGGACTTCCGCCGTGCCGGCCTGGGACACCTCACGGCCGTGTCGGGCGCCAACGTGGCGATCGTCCTCACCGGGGTGCTGGCGCCGCTGCGGCGCCGGGCGGTCGACCGCCGGGTGCAGGCCGTCGTCGCGGTGGCCGCGCTGGCCGGCTTCGTGGTGCTCGCCCGGCCCGAGCCGAGCGTCGTGCGGGCGGCGGCGATGGGCGCGGTGACGCTGCTGGCCCTGGCGTCGGGCCGCACGCGGGCGGCGGTGCCGGCGCTGTGCGCGTCGGTGGTCGTCCTGCTGCTGCTCGATCCCGGCCTCGCCCGGGACGCCGGCTTCGCCCTGTCGGTCGTCGCGACGGCTGCCATCGTGCTGCTCGCGCCCGGCTGGTCGGCTCGCCTGCAGGCGCGGCGCTGGCCCCGCACGCTCGCCGACGCGGTCGCCGTGGCCGCGGCCGCCGGCCTGGCCACCGCACCGCTGGTCGCCGGCCTGTCCGGTCTGGTCAGCCCGGTCTCGCTCCCGGCCAACCTGCTCGCCGCCCCGGCGGTGGCGCCGGCGACGGTGCTCGGGCTGCTCGGGACCCTCCTCGGTCCGCTCCTGCCGCCGGCCGGGGACGCCCTCGTGTGGCTGGCCGGCTGGCCGGTGCGCTGGCTGGTCGCGGTGGCCCGCTCGGCCGCCGCCCTGCCCGACGGCGCGACCGGCTGGCCCGCCGGCACCCGCGGCGCGCTGCTGCTCACCGCCCTCCTCCTGGCCGTCGGGCTGCTGCTGTGGCGCCACCGGCGGCTGCGGGTCCTCGCGCTGGCCGCCCTCGTCGGGCTGCTGGTGATCGGCTGGCCGCTGCGCCAGGTGGCCGACGGCTGGCCGCCGGCGCAGGCCGTCCTGGTCGCCTGCGACGTCGGCCAGGGCGACGCCCTGGTGGTGCCCACCGGACCGGGGGAGGCGGTGCTGGTCGACGCCGGACCCGAGGTCGGCCCGGTCGACCGCTGCCTCGACCGGCTGGGCGTCGACCGGCTGCCGCTGGTGCTGCTGTCGCACCTGGACGCCGACCACGCCGGCGGGCTGGCCGGCGCCCTCGACGGCAGGGAGGTGGGCGTGGTCGCGACCGGCGCCCTGTCACCGGCCGACGAGCGGGCGCCCCGGCTGGACGCGGCCGCCGACCGGGCCGGCGCCCGGCGCGAGGTGCTGCGGCCGGGGGACCGGCGGGTCGTCGGGACCGCACAGCTGGAGGTCCTCGCGCCACCGCCGGAGATCGCCACCGCGGCCGCGGCGGCCAACGACCTGTCGCTGGTCGTGCGGGTCATCCAGCGCGGTGTGCGGGTGCTGCTCACCGGGGACCTGAGCGCGGCGGCCGAGGCGCGGGTCCTCGCCCGCGGGGTCGACCTGCGCGCCGACGTCCTCAAGGTCCCGCACCACGGCAGCGCCGACGCCGACCCGGCCTTCCTCGAGGCCTCCGGAGCCCGGGTGGCGTTCGTCTCGGTCGGTGCGGACAACACCTACGGGCACCCCGCGCCGCGGTTGCTGTCCTGGCTGGCCCAGGCGGGCATGCGGGTGCACCGCACCGACCGGGAGGGCGACCTCGCCGTCGTGGGGTCGGCCGGGAACTGGGGCACCGCGGTCCGGGGCCGCCCGCGCGACGCCGCGGCCGGACCTCCGGCCGAGGGGAGTGGACCGCCCGCCGAGGGGACCCCGGGCGGCGTCGGCCGGGGCGCCGCCGCGCGCCGCCCGGGAGCGCGGCCGTCCCGTCACCCCGCCGTGACACCATCGGCCCGTGGCAGCGGCACCCCCGGCACCGACCTCCCGGCTGCGGGCCGTCGTCGGCGAGGAGGAGCTGCTGCGCTCCCGCGCGGTGGCCGCCGTGCGGACCGCGGTCCTCCAGCGCCACCCCGACGCCGAGCTGCACGAGCTGGCCGCCCTCGGGCTACCCGTCGGGCACCTCGCCGACGTCCTGGCGCCCTCGCTGTTCGGCGGGCACCGGCTCGTCGTCGTCACCGGCGTCCAGGAGGCGGCCGGCGCGCTGGTCGACGCGCTGACCAGCTACGTGAAGGACCCCGACCCGGAGCTGACCCTGGTCGTCGTCCACCACGGCGGGAAGCGCAACGAGGCCCTGATCAAGACCCTCACCGCCGCGGGTGCCGCCGTCGACGAGTGCGCCAAGATCTCCTCGCCCGGGGACCGGGCGGCCTTCGTCCGCAACGAGGTGCGCGGAGCCGGCGGGCGGATCACCCCGGAAGCGGTCACCGCCCTCGTCGACGCGGTGGGTGCCGACCTGCGGGCCCTGGCGTCAGCGGCCACCCAGCTGGTCGCGGACTTCGGCGGCGTCATCGACGACGAGGCCGTCGCCCGCTTCCACCGCGGCCAGGCCGAGGTCACCGGCTTCACCGTCGCCGAGCGGGTCCTGGTGGGCGACGGGAAGGGCTCACTGGAGATGCTGCGCTGGGCGCTGGACCGTGGGGTCGCGCACGTGCTCATCGCCGACGCCATCGCCGACGGCATCCGCACCGCCGCGCGGGTCACCTCGCTCGACACGAACAACACCGGGGACCTGGCCCGCGCGC
Organism: Geodermatophilus maliterrae; assembly: GCF_041018925.1. Classification (NCBI taxonomy): domain Bacteria; kingdom Bacillati; phylum Actinomycetota; class Actinomycetes; order Geodermatophilales; family Geodermatophilaceae; genus Geodermatophilus; species Geodermatophilus maliterrae. The sequence continues at coordinate 9,363 of NZ_JBFNXQ010000107.1, read as the reverse complement.
TGAAGCTGCCGCCGTGGAAGGTGAAGAAGGCCCAGTCGCAGGCCCGCGGCTGGAGCATCGACGGGCTGCAGCAGGCGATCGGCGTCGCCGCCGAGCTCAACGCCGACGTGAAGGGCGTGGCGGCCAGCCCCGACTACGCGCTGGAGCGGGCGGTCCGGCGCATCGTCGCCATCCGTGCGGTCACCGGCCGCGCCGCCCGCACCCGCGCCGGTCGCTGAGCCGCCCCGCGCCGGTCGCTGAGCCGCCCCGCGCCGGTCGCCGAGCCGCCCCGCCCCGCCCCGCGCCGGTCGCCGGACCGGCCCGGAACGCAGCGAGCCCCGTCCCTCACGGGGACGGGGCTCGCCGGGAGCGCAGGGTGCAGCTCAGATGCTGGTCAGCTGCTTGGCCATGCCCGACTTGCGGTTCGCGGCCTGGTTCTTGTGGATGATGCCCTTGCTCGCGGCCTTGTCGAGCGCCTTGGTGGCGTGCGCCATGGCCGTCGTCGCGGCCGCGGTGTCCCCGGAGGCGGCGGCCTCGCGGAAGCGGCGGACGGCCGTCTTCAGGGCGGACTTGACGGCGACGTTGCGCTGGCGCGCCTTCTCGTTCGTCTTGTTCCGCTTGATCTGGGACTTGATGTTCGCCACGCGTGAGCCTCGGTGTCTCGCAGGAGGGAAATGGTCTGTCGGTGCGTCCGGACGGCGTGCGTCAGCGGACCGGCCTGCCAGGCTACCAGCGCGCGCTGCGGCACCCCAACCGGGCGGTCGGCCGGCCGGGAACGCGCGGGGGAGCCGGACCCGGCCCTCGGCACGGTCCTCCGCAGCCGCGTCCCGCCGTGGGACCATGGCGGCACTGTGACGACTCCCGCTGCCACCGATCCCGCCCGGATCCGGAACTTCTGCATCATCGCCCACATCGACCACGGCAAGTCGACGCTGGCCGACCGGATGCTCGAGGTCACCGGGATCATCGAGGCACGGCAGATGCGCGCGCAGTACCTCGACCGCATGGACATCGAGCGCGAGCGCGGCATCACGATCAAGGCGCAGAACGTCCGCCTGCCCTGGACCCCGCGGACGGGCGAGGCGGCCGGCGACGAGTACGTGCTCGACATGATCGACACCCCGGGCCACGTCGACTTCACCTACGAGGTGTCCCGGTCGCTGGCGGCCTGCGAGGGCGCGGTCCTCCTGGTCGACGCCGCGCAGGGCATCGAGGCGCAGACGCTGGCCAACCTCTACCTGGCCCTGGAGAACGACCTCACGATCATCCCGGTCCTCAACAAGATCGACCTGCCGGCCGCCCAGCCGGAGCGGTACGCCGCCGAGATCGCGCACATCATCGGCTGCGACCCCGCCGACGTCCTGCGGGTCAGCGGCAAGACCGGCGAGGGCGTGCCCGAGCTGCTCGACCAGATCGTGGCGCAGGTCCCCGCCCCGGTGGGCGAGGCCGAGGCCCCCGCCCGGGCGATGATCTTCGACTCGGTCTACGACATCTACCGCGGCGTCATCACCTACGTCCGCGTCGTCGACGGGCGGATCTCCAGCCGCGAGCGCATCAAGATGATGTCGACCGGCGCCGTCCACGAGCTGCTCGAGATCGGCGTCATCTCCCCGGAGCCCAAGCCGGTCGCGGGCCTCGGCGTCGGCGAGGTCGGCTACTTCATCACCGGCGTGAAGGACGTCCGCCAGTCCCGCGTCGGGGACACGGTCACGCTGCAGCACAAGCCGGCCGCCGAGCCGATCGGCGGGTACAGCGACCCCAAGCCGATGGTCTACTCCGGCCTCTACCCGATCGACGGCAGCGAGTACCCGCTGCTGCGCGAGGCCCTGGACAAGCTGCTGCTCAACGACGCGGCGCTGACCTACGAGCCGGAGACCTCCGCGGCACTGGGCTTCGGCTTCCGCGTCGGCTTCCTCGGCCTGCTGCACCTGGAGATCGTCCGCGAGCGGCTGGAGCGCGAGGCCGGCATCAGCCTGATCTCCACCGCGCCGAACGTCGTCTACCGGGTGGTCATGGAGGACGGCTCCGAGATCACGGTGACCAACCCGAGCGACTGGCCGATGGGCAAGATCGACAAGGTCTTCGAGCCGGTCGTCAACGCCACGGTCATCGCCCCCACCGAGTACACCGGCGCGATCATGGAGCTGTGCCAGAGCCGGCGCGGCCAGCTCGCCGGCATGGACTACCTGAGCGAGTCCCGCGTCGAGCTGCGCTACACGCTGCCGCTCGGCGAGATCATCTTCGACTTCTTCGACGCGCTGAAGTCGCGCACCCGCGGCTACGCCAGCCTCGACTACTCCGAGGCCGGCGAGCAGGAGTCCGCGCTGGTCAAGGTGGACATCCTGCTGCAGGGCGAGGCCGTCGACGCGTTCAGCGCGATCGTGCACAAGGACAAGGCCTACAGCTACGGCGTGATGATGGCCGGCAAGCTGCGCGAGCTCATCCCGCGCCAGCAGTTCGAGGTGCCCATCCAGGCCGCCGTCGGCTCCCGGGTCATCGCCCGCGAGACCGTCCGCGCCATCCGCAAGGACGTGCTGGCCAAGTGCTACGGCGGTGACATCACCCGCAAGCGCAAGCTGCTGGAGAAGCAGAAGGAGGGCAAGAAGCGGATGAAGATGGTCGGCCGCGTCGAGGTCCCCCAGGAGGCGTTCGTCGCCGCGCTGTCCACCAACGAGTCGACCGCCAGCAAGAAGTGACCGGCCGGCTCCTCGCGGTCTGCGTCTCCGGTCCCGACCTCCTGCCCCTGCCCGACCGCCGTCCGGACCGCAGCGGCATCGACAAGAAGCCGGTCCCCGGCCGGGTCGCCGTCGGCGAGCTGGGCCTGGACGGCGACGTGCAGGTCAACCGCAAGTACCACGGCGGCGAGGGCCAGGCGGTCTACGCCTACGCCCAGGAGGACGCCGACTGGTGGGCCGCCGAGCTCGACCGCGAGCTGCCGCCCGGCCGGTTCGGCGAGAACCTCCGGACGACGGGGCTCGACCTCACCGGCGCCGTCCTCGGCGAGCGGTGGCGGGTCGGGACGGCACTGTTCGAGGTGACCGCCTGCCGTATCCCGTGCCGCAACTTCGAGCGCTTCTGGAGCGTGCCGCAGCTGGTCAAGCGGTTCACCGCGCACGGCGCTACCGGGGCCTACCTGCGCGTGCTCGAGACCGGCGACGTCGGCGCCGGCGACCGCGTCGAGGTGGTCGAGCGTCCCGGCCACGGCGTCACCACCGGCCGGCTGTTCCGGGCCACCACGACCCAGCGGTACCGGATCGCCGAGATCGCCCCTGCCCTGGCGCACCTCCCGGTCAAGGACCAGCCGAAGATCGCCGAGCGCATCGCCCGCGCGACGGAACGGGGAGCGGCGCGCACCCGTCCGGGGGTCGCCACCCCGGCGTGACCCACCGGGCGCGCTACCGTCGCGCCGCGCCGGGTACACCGGTGCGAGCGGGAGGGGAGTCGATGCTGCTGCGCCGCGCCGCCGGGTTCGTCACCGGGGTGCTGATCGCCGTGCCGCTGGTGGCCGGCTGCGGTGGAGGCGAGCCGGAGGAGACCGCCGACCAGCTGCTGTCGCGGGCCAGGACGACGCTCGACGAGGCCAGCAGCCTGCACTTCGTGCTCACCAGCGAGGGCGCGCCCACCACCGGCACCGCGCTGGTCGGCGGCGAGGGCGACGTCGCCCGGCCCGCGTCGTTCCAGGGCACCCTGCAGGTGCTCGCCGCGGGCTCCGCGCTCGACCTGGCCGTCGTCTCGGTCGACGGCACCGTCCACGCCCAGCTGCCGTTCACCACCGGCTACAGCATCGTCGACCCCGCCCAGTTCGGCTTCGGCGACCCCGGCGCCCTGCTCGACCCGGAGACCGGCATCTCCCGGCTGCTCGCCGACGCCGGCTCCGCCGAGCTGGGGGAGGAGCGCCGGGTCGACGGCGAGGTGGTGCGCGAGGTGACCGCCGAGCTGCCCGGCGAGCTGGTCGAGCAGGTGCTCACCAGCGAGGACCCGAGCCAGCCGGTGCAGGCCCGCTTCTCCGTGGCCACCGACAGCGGCGAGCTGCGCCGCGCCGAGCTGACCGGCCCCTTCCACACCGCGGGCCAGGACGCCACCTTCACCATCGAGCTCAGCGACTTCGGCGCCGATGTCGAGATCACCGCACCCCCTGCCGGCTGAGCCGGCCGCCGCCGAGGCCCCCGCCCCGCGCGCGGTCCCCGGGCTGCCGCTGGTCGTGCTCGCCACGCTGGCCGTCCTGGTCACCGCGGCCGACACCTACGTCGTCGTCCTCGCGCTGCCCGACATCCTCACCGGGGTCGGCGTCGGCATCGACGAGCTGCAGCGGGCGGCGCCGATCATCGGCGGCTTCCTGCTCGGCTACACCGCCACGCTGCCGCTGCTCGGCCGGCTGGCCGACCTGCGTGGCCGGGTGCCGGTGCTGGCCGGGTGCCTGCTGCTGTTCGCCGTCGGCTCCCTGCTGACCGCGACGGCGACCGGCCTCGGCCTCGCCGTCGCCGGCCGCGGCCTGCAGGGCGTGGGCGCCGGTGGGCTGGTGCCGGCCACGCTGGCGCTGGTCGCCGACCGGTGGCCGCCGGAGCGCCGCGCGGTGCCGCTCGGCGTCGTCGGCGCGGTGCAGGAGGCCGGCGCGGTGCTCGGCCCGCTCGCCGGGGCGGCGGTGCTCGCCGTCGCCGACTGGCGCGCGGTCTTCTGGCTCAACCTGCTGCTCGGCCTGGGCCTGGCCGCCGGTGTCGTGCTCACCGGCCGCGACCGGCGGCCCGACCCGATCGGCCTGGCGCTGCTGCCGGTCACCGGCGCCGCCGCCGGGCTGCAGCTGGCCGAGCCCCCGGTGCTGGCCGAGGACGTCACGCTCGGCCTGGCGTGGGTGCCGCTGGCCGACGGCGTCGCGGCGTCGACGCCGCTGGTGCTCGTCGCCGTCGTCGCGGGTCTCGCCCTGGTCGCGCGCGGCGTGAGCCACCCCGACGGTGCGGTGCTGCCGCTGCGCGGGCTGCCTCGGCTGGTCCGGGAGGTCGACGTGCCGGGCTCGCTGCTGGCCGTCGTCGCGCTCGGCGCCCTGGTCTGGGCGTTCGCCGCGGCCGACCCGGCCACCGAGGTCGTCGCACACGGTCCGGTGCTGCTCCCGGTGGCCGCGCTGGCCGCCGTCGGCTTCTGGCTGCACGAGCGGCGCACGCCCGACCCGGTGCTGCCGCTGCGCGCGCTGCGCCCGGTCGGCGCGTGGGGCGCGCTGCTGGTCAACCTGCTGGTCGGGGCGGCGCTGGTGGCCGCGCTGGTCGACGTCCCGCTGTTCGCCCGTGCGACGACGACGCCGGGCGACCAGCTCGGCGCGGCGCTGGTGCTGCTGCGACTGCTCGTGGCGGTGCCGGTGGGCGCGGTGGCCGGCGGCTGGCTGTGCCGGGTCGTGCCACCGCGGTGGGTCGCGGCCGGGGGGATGACGCTGGCCGCCCTCGCGCTCTGGGCGATGACCGGCTGGGGCGAGCGGTCGCTCGACGGCGCGTGGTCGACCGTCGTGCTGCTCGCCGCGGGGCTGGGCTTCGGCCTGGCGATCGCGCCGGTCAACGCGGTGCTGCTGGCGATCACCAGTCCCGCGGTGCACGGCAGCGCCAGCGCCCTGGCCGTCGTCGCCCGCACCGTCGGCATGCTGGTCGGGCTCTCGCTGCTGACCGCCGTCGCGCTGCGGCGGTTCACCGCGGAGGTCGCGGCGATCGGGTCACCGCTGACCCTGTGCCCGGCGTCGCCGGCCGACTGCCCGGCCCACTCGGCGGCCCTGGACCAGGCTCTGCTGACGCAGCTGCACACCGTCTTCGCCGGCGCCGCGGTCGCGGCGGGGTCGGCCGCCGTGGCCGCGGTCCTGCTGCTGCGCGAGGGCCGGGGGCGGACGACGGCCGGTCCCCGCCCGCCCGCCGACGGCTGAACGGGCCCGGGCGGACCGGCGACGACGGTCGCCCGGTCCGGGCGCCGCCGTCCGCCCACGAGGTCGTCGTCAGGGCGCGAGTGCGGCCGTGAGGTCCCGGCGCAGCTCGACGAGGTCGACGCCGCGGTCGTGCAGGGCCTTCATCGCCAACCCCTGGCCCTCGCGCAGCAGCCCGAGCGCGATGTGCCCGTCGCGGATGGTCCTCGACCTCATCGCCAGGGCCTCCCGCAACGACAGCTCGAGGACCTTCCTGGCGCGCGGGCTGAACGGGACGTGAGCCGGGCCCGCGGCCCGGCGGCCCGGCTCGCCGTCCAGGGCACCGGGCCCGAAGGTCGCCTCGACCCGGTCCCGGACGGCGTCCAGGTCGATGCCGAGCGTGGTGAGCGCGTCGGCGTCCAGGTCGTCGGCAGGGCTGCGGTACCCCCGGAGCGTCTCCGCGACGGAGTCGTGCGTCAGTCCGTACCGGGACAGGACGGCGGTGCTCGGTGTGTCCTGGGCCAGCAGGGCGAGGAGCAGGTGCTCGGTGCCGACGCGCTCGTCGCGCAGCTGCCGTGCCTCGACCTGGGCGCCGATGACCGTCTCGCGCGCCTCCTCGGTGAAGCGTTCGAACACGGCTCAGTCCTTCCGCCGGAGCGGCCCGCGACCGCTCGCGTACTTCTTGTGCACCGCCTGCCGGGTCACGCCCAGGAGCTGGGCGATCTGCTCCCACGTCCAGCCCTGGTCGCGCGCGTTGCTCACCTGGAGCGCCTCCAGCCGCTCGACGAGGACCCGGAGGGAACGCACGGCCTCCAGGCCGACCGCGGGATCCCGGCTGCCGGCGGCCGTCGCCGTCTGCGCTGTGTCCGCCATGCCTGTCAACCTAAGTTGCTCTGCAGTCGATGTCAACCGGAATTGACACGCGGGCGGGCGCCCCGCCGGGTGGGCGCACCCTCAGCCCTGGCCGTACACCTCGTAGTGGCTCACGGTGACCTCCCGGTCGACCAGGTACCGGTCGTCCTCGGGGTAGAAGACCGCGCGGGAGACGTCCTCGCCGGCGAACCCGGAGACCGCGTCGCGCGACGCCCAGAAGCTGAGCGTCACGACCTCGGTGCGGCCGTCGCCGAGATCGCGGGTCAGCATGTGCGCGCCCTGGTTGCCGGGCGTCCGCCGGTACTCCGCCATGCCGGTGGCCTCGATGTACTCGACGTAGGCGTCGCGGTCCTCGGTGCGGACCCAGCCGCGCCACATCCGTGCGATCACGGCGCTCACCTCCGGGGGGTCAGAGGGTGAAGACGATCTTCCCGGCGGTGCGGCCCTCGAGCATCCGCGCGAAGCCCTCGCTGGCCTGCTCCAGCGGCAGCTCGACGTCGATGACCGGGCGGACGCCAGTGGCCGCGCACATCCGCATCAGCGCCTCGAGCTCGTCGCGGGTGCCCATCGTCGAGCCGATGACCGACAGCTGGGTGAAGAAGACCCGGTTCAGCTCGGCGCCGGGGTTGAAGCCGGTGGTCGCGCCGGAGGTGACGATGACGCCGCCAGGCCTGAGCGACTTGACGCTGTGGCTCCAGGTCGCCTCGCCGACGGTCTCCATGACGCCGTCCACCCGCTCGGGCAGCCGGGCGCCGGTCTCGAACGCCTGCTCGGCGCCGAGGTCGAGCGCCCCCTGGCGCTTCTCCTCGCTGCGGCCGGTCACCCACACCCGGAACCCCGCCGCCCTGCCGAGCACGATCAGCGCGGTGGCGACGCCGCCGCTGGCGCCCTGCACCAGCACGGTGTGCCCGGGCCGCAGCCCGGACTTCACGAAGAGCATCCGGTAGGCGGTCAGCCAGGCGGTCGGCAGGCACGCGGCCTCGGCGAGGGACAGCTCGGCCGGCTTGGGCAGCACGTTGCGCCGGGGGACGGCGACGCGCTCGGCCATCGTGCCCTGGTGCAGCTCGGAGAAGAGCGTCCGCTTGGGGTCGAGCGTCTCGTCGCCGGTCCACTCGGGGGTCGCGACGACGCCGTGGACGACGACCTCGTTGCCGTGCTCGTCGAGCCCGGCCGCGTCGGTGCCCAGGATCATCGGCATGCGCTCCTGCGGCAGGCCGATGCCGCGCAGGCTGAACAGGTCGTGGTGGTTGAGCGAGACGGCCTTGACCTGCACCGTCGTCCAGCCGTCGGGCACCTCCGGCTCGGGACGGTCGCCGACCTCCAGGACGGAGAGCGGGTCGTCGGGCGAGGGCGAGGACACGAAGACGGCGCGCATGCGCCGGACGTTAGGACACCGCCGTCCGCTGGGCGACAGCGCGCCCGCCGGACCGCTGGCGGACGACGACGACGGCGTCCTGGCGCGGCACGAACTCGCCGATCACGGGAGCGCCGGGGACCTCCCCGGCCAGCAGCAGCCCGCCGGAGGTCTGCGCGTCGGCCAGCAGCAGCGCCTCGTCCTCGGAGACGGCCGACAGGTCGGTGTGCGGGCGCACCCAGTCGAGGTTGCGCCGCGTGCCCCCGGAGACGAAGCCGTCGGCCAGCGCCTGCCACGCCCCGGTCAGGTAGGGGACGGCGGCGGCGTCGACCACCGCGGTGACCCCGCTGGCCCGCGCCATCTTGTAGAGGTGGCCGAGCAGGCCGAAGCCGGTGACGTCGGTGCCGGCGCGGATGCCCGCGGCGACCGCGGCCCGGCCGGCGTCCCGGTTGAGCGCGGTCATCGAGGCCACCGCCTCCTCGCTGACCTCGCCGGTCGCCTTCATGCGGCTGTTGAGGACGCCGACGCCCAGCGGCTTGGTCAGCGACAGCGGTGTCCCGGCGGCGGCGGCGTCGTTGCGGATGAGCCGGTCCACGTCGACCACCCCGGTCACCGCCATCCCGTACTTGGGCTCGGGGTCGTCGATGGAGTGGCCGCCGCCGACGTGGCAGCCGGCCGCCTGGGCGACCTCCAGCCCGCCGCGCAGCACCTCGGCGGCGAGCTCGGCGGGCAGCACGTCGCGGGGCCAGCCGAGCAGGTTGACCGCGACCACCGGGGTGCCGCCCATGGCGTAGACGTCGGAGAGCGCGTTGGCCGCGGCGATCCGGCCGAAGGTGTGCGCGTCGTCAACGACCGGGGTGAAGAAGTCGGTGGTCAGCACCAGCCCCTGCCCGCCGGGGAGGCGGACGACGGCCGCGTCGTCGCCGTCGTCGAGCCCGACGACCAGCTCGGCGGCCGGGTCGGCCGGGCCGGTGCCGGTGAGCCCGGCGACGACGGCCTCGAGCTCGCCGGGCGGGATCTTGCAGGCGCAGCCGCCGCCGTGCGCGTACTGGGTGAGCCGGATCCGTGCGGGCGCGCTCGTCACGGGCCCACCGTAGGCTGGCCGGCGGAGGCGTCAGGGTGCCTGGTGGCCCCCGCGGCCTCTAAAGCCGACGTGGCCGAGCAGCTCGGTCAGGCGGGTTCGATTCCCGTCCGCCTCCGCCAGCCCCCCGACGGGGGGGCGGGGGCCCCCGCCCCGCGCGCCGGCGGCCCCCCCCCCCCCCCCCGCGCGGGGGGGGGGGCCCCG
>NZ_JBFNXQ010000106.1:0-16924 GCF_041018925.1 Geodermatophilus maliterrae | reverse complement strand
GGGCTGGCGGTTCACCATGGACGCCGACGGTGTGCTGCACGTGACCACACCCTCGGGGATCACCCGCACCACCCGACCCCCCGGCCTGCGACCACCACCCCCCGGCGGCACCCGACCCGCCACCACCGGCCGCCGACCCACCTCCACCGCCGGACGACGACCCGCCGCCGTTCTGACGGCGGCACCCAGCAGGACCGGGGAGGACGCGCGTCGGGGACGGTGCCCGCCCGGCTGCCGGGGAGGGGAGTGCCGGGGAGGAGCGAGCCACAGCGGCGCCGGCGGCCCTAGCCTGGCGCGGTGCTCCACGGGCCGGTCACCTTCCGCCCCCTGACCCGCGCCGACCTCCCCCTCGTCGCGCGCTGGCTGGAGGAGCCGGCCGTGGCCCGCTGGTGGGCGCACGAGACGACGCGGGAGGCGCTGGAGGCCGACTTCGGCCCGAGCGTGGACGGCCGGGACCCGACGCAGGTGCTGCTCGCCTGCACCGGCGGCCGCCCGTTCGGGCTGGTCCAGCGGTACCGGCTGTCCGACGAGCCGGGGTACCTCGAGGAGCTGGCGCCGGTGGTCGCCGTCCCGCCGCGGGCGCTGTCGATCGACTACCTGATCGGCGAGCCCGACGTCCGGGGCGGGGGAGCGGGCACGGCGATGCTGCGCGCGTTCGTGGCCGACAGTTGGATCGCGTACCCGGACGCCGACGCCGTCCTCGTGCCGGTGGCCGCGGGCAACGTCGCGTCCTGGCGGGCGCTGGAGAAGGCCGGGTTCACCCGCGTGGCGGAGGGCCCGCTGACGCCGGACAACCCGGTCGACCCGCCTGACCACGTCGTCTACCTGGTCCGGCGGGACGGTTGAGCACCCGCGCCGGCGACCCACACGGTGGTGGGGCACGATGCCGCCGTGTCGCGCCCGCCGTCCGCCGTCCCGGCCGTCCGCGAGCACGGGCCGCGGGACGCCCCGACCGTGGTCCTGCTGCACGGGCTGGGCACCAGCGGCTGGATGTGGGACCGGCTCGTCCCGTTCCTGGACGCCGACCTGCACGTCCTCGTGGTCGACCTGCCCGGGCACGGCGAGAGCAACGCGATCCCGTGGGTGTCGCTGGGGGACACCGCCGCAGCCGTCGCCGAGGTGGTCCGCGCCCGCGCCCACGGCGGGACGGCGCACGTCGCGGGCCTGTCGCTGGGGGGCTACGTCGCCACGGCGCTGGCCGCCCGCCGGCCCGGCCTGGTGCCCAGCGCCCTCGTGAGCGGCGTCAGCGTCCTGCCGTTCCCGCACCCGCGGCGGGTGCAGCTCGCAGGACGCCTCGTGGCGCCGTTCGTGACGACGGGCCCGGTGCTCCGGGCCAACGCCCGCGCGCTGCGGGTGCCGGCCGAGGACCTCGACGGCTACGTCCGCGCGGCGCGCACGCTGGCGCCCGGCACGTTCCTGCGGGTGGGGTCCGAGCTGGCCGGTCACGGCGTCCCCGACGGCGCCGCCACCTCCGACACCCGGGTGCTCGCGGTCGCCGGGGAGCGCGAGCACGCGCTCGTCCGGTCCTCGCTCCCCGTGCTGGCCGGGGCCTTCCCGCACGGCCGGGCGAGGATGGTCCCGGGCGTCGGGCACGCCTGGAGCGGGGAGGAGCCGGAGCTGTTCGCCGACGTCCTCCGCGCCCACGCGGCCGACCGGCCGCTGCCCCCCGCGCTGGGAGAGCCGCTCAGCCGATGAGCAGCCCCGACCGCGGTGCGGGCACCGGCGGGGCGACCGGCCCGGCGGCCACCGGCCGGAGGGCCTCCGGCGGCCCGGGGCGGCCGAGGAACCAGCCCTGGCCGAGGTCGACGCCCAGGCCGTGCAGCGCGACGGCCTCCTCGGCGGTCTCGATGCCCTCGGCGACCACGGTGACGCCGCAGCCGTGGCCGAAGGTCACCAGCGACTCGACCAGCTTGTGGAGCACCGGGTCGGTGTGCAGGCCGCTGACGATGCTGCGGTCCATCTTGATGACGTCGGGGTCGGTCACCACGATGTGCCGCAGCGAGGAGAACCCGGCGCCGACGTCGTCGATGGCCAGCCGCATCCCGGCGGCACGGAAGGGCAGCAGGGCACTGCTCAGCGCGTCGTAGTCCTCGACCGGGTCGTGCTCCGAGAGCTCGAGGAGCACCCGCGGCAGCGGCAGGGTGTGCAGCAGCGCGGAGAACTCGGGCGTCAGCAGGGTCTGCGGCGAGACGTTCATGGCCACGTAGCCGTCGACCGTGGCCAGGTGCTCGGCGGCGCGGCGCAGGGCCAGCAGCTCCACCTCGTGCCCGCGGCCAATGCTGTGCGCTTCCTCGAAGACGACGTCGGGGCCCTTGCCCCAGTCGGCCGGGAAGCGGCTGAGCGCCTCGGCGCCGACGCGGTTCCCGGTGGCCAGGTCGACGATCGGCTGCAGGACGACGGTCGGGCCGCCGGAGGCGACCAGCGGGTCGAGCCGGCCGTCGATGGCGTCGCGGCGCTGCTGGGCGCGCAGCTGGGGCTCGATGATGACCGAGGCGGCCGATGCCAGGACCTTCATCAGGGCCTCGTCGCGCTGGTTGAGCTCCTTGTCGGAGGTGAAGCCGAAGGCGCAGAAGGTGCCGTAGAGGCTGCCGTCCGACAGCGTGACCGGCGTCGAGACGTAGCTGCGGATCCGCGGGATGCGCGCTGAGGGCAGCGACATCGCCAGCGGGTGCTTCCTCACGTCGTCGATGACGGCGGGCAGCTCCCCGTCGAGGATCTTCTGGCAGAACGACGTCTCCTGGGCGACCTCCGCGCCCTCCTGGACGAGCACCGGCACCCGGGTGTCGACGACCTCCAGGTGCTGGGTGGTGCCGTCCATGCGCGTCAGGAACGCCACGGGCATGTGCAGTGACTTCCGCGCCGTCCGCAGCAGGTCGGCGACCTGCTGCTCGGCGTCGGTGCGCTTCCTGGCCATCGGTGTGCTCCCGTCCGGGGTGTCACACCTATCTCGACGCCGGAGCCGCACGACTGGAACGGTCCCACCCGGAGGGATGAGGCGTCCCCGGGGTCACCCACCCGGTCGGGGTGGACGCCGGGGGCCGCTCCCGCTGCTGAGAGGGGCCCACGGCGGTCAGGGGATCAGTACCAGTTGTTGGCCTGGTGGAAGTCCCAGGCCGCGCAGGCGCTGCCGTAGCGGTTCTCGATGTAGATCAGCCCGGCGTCGACCTGCCGGTACGGGTCCGACGTCTTGGCGATGCCGGTGCTCGCCCACGTGGAGTCGAGGAACTGGGCGATGCCGTAGGCGGTGCTGGTGGGGTTCTGCGCGTTCGGGTTCCACCCGCTCTCCGCCTCCCAGAGCTGGTCGAGGCAGCCGAACTGGGTGCTGTCGCCCCCGAGCCCGTTCAGCGCGTGGTCCTTGTACGACTGCTCCCCCGTGGCGGCGGGTGCGGGCGCGGGTGCGGGTGCGGGAGCCGGCGCGGGAGCCGGTGCCGGCGCGGGAGCCGGTGCCGCCTCGGGAGCGGGCGCAGCCGCTTCCTCGGGTGCCGGCGCGCCGCGGTCCCGGTCCCCGCCCCACTGCCCGGTGGAGCCCCGGTCGCCGGGGTTCCACTCGTCGGCCTGGGCGACCGCCTGCCCACCGAAGGTGAGCGCGAGGGTCATGGCCCCCGTGGCGGTCAGCAGGTGCAGGACGCGGCGACGCGGCCGCGCGTCGCCGGGGGTGTGCTGGGTGTTCTCGACATCGGTGTGTGCGTGCATGGAGACGTCCTCCTGGAGGCGCGGTCGCCGTGGAACGGCACCGCGGCGGTCGGGATGAGCTGCGGCACGAGGCCGGGTGGGCAGGGCTCGGCAGCCGGGCGTGCGGCATCGACCGGACCTCGGGTCCGGCTGGCGACGCCGTGCGACGGCTGGTGCGTGCAGAGGTGGGCAGGCGGGAGCGCGACGGTCCCGGACCTGGACGCGCGGGGGCCATGCCCCGGGCGCGGTTGTGACTCCGTTCTCCCTGAGCCGCCTACCAGGTGAGCTGACGGGTTCGGGCTGGGAGTGCCCTACCCGCTCCCGGAGGGCCGGGAGCGGGACTCACCCCGGTGGTGCAGGTGGGTCCCCGGCTCGCGCCCACGGTGTGGACGCGATTCGGCGGCATCCGGCAGGAGCCCCCGGGACGGAGGCGAGACGCCCGGCCGGACGCCGAAACGGTATGGACGGGACCGGTCCGTGACAACTTCGTGACCTGAAACGGGTTGACGCACGGGACGACGGGCCGACGCCACGCGCTGAATCGCGTTCGGATCGTCACCCTCTGCGACCATCGGTACCCCGACGCGCGGCGACCGCCGGGACCTGGGGTCCCGGCGGTCGCGTGCGTACCGGCGCTGAGGCCGGCGTCTCCCGCCGCCTCCCCCGGCGGAGGAGGCGGCAGGAGCCCGGTGTCACCCGGGCCGGCCCGGATCTCCCCGGCGGAACTCGACGTCGGGGTGCTGGTCGGAGGCGAGGCCGACCACGTTGCCGAAGGGGTCGACGACGGCCGCGCTGACCGTCGGCCCGTGCGGCGTGGGCGGGATGTACTCCTTGGCGCCCATCGACGAGAGCTTCTCGAGGACGGCGTCGAGGTCGTCGACGTCCCAGTGCCCGACCGCACCACCCGGTTCCAGCGCCGCGCCGGGCGGGGCGGAGGCGCGGGCCGCGATCGCCAGCCGGGCCCCCTCGCCGATCGCGAACGCGGCGTAGCCCAGCCGCCCGTCGGGACCGGGTCGGGTGAAGCGGGGTCCCGAGCCCAGGAACTCCGTGTACCACGCCACGGCCGCGGCCACGTCCTCGGCCCAGTAGGTGATCAACGCGATCCTGCGCAGGCTCATGGGGCGTCCTCCCTCGTCGTCGGCAGCGTCAGTCCCCCGGCTTCCAGTCCGGAGCCGTCCAGCGGTGGAACACCCGGGCCACCGAGTCGCGCGGGCTCTGCCACGTCTCCGGGCGGTACGGGCTGACGTAGGGAGCGAGGTCCGCCATGACCTTGGCGAAGGCCGGCCGCATCGACTCGTGGTTCTGCCGCACGGCCGCCGCCTTGACCCGGTCCTGCTCCAGGAGGTGCACGAAGACGTCCTCCATCGAGTACAGCCAGCGGCCGGTCACGCCCGTCTCCGTCGGCAGCGGACCCGCGTCGGACTCGGCGAACACCCGGGCGATGTCGGCCTCGCTGCCCGGCTTCATCCGCTGGACGATGACGGTCATCTCCCGGTCGGGGGAGACCTCGCCCTCGGGCACCCAGCTGTAGAACTGCTTCGCCACGGAGTGCGACGGGTTCTCCCAGTAGCTGGGGTAGGGCGTCACGTACGGGGCGATGGCCTCGGCGATCGCCTGGAACGCCGGCAGGCCGCGGCGCTGCCCGGAGACCTCCGGGTCCTCCTTGCGCTCGATGACGTGCAGGTACAGGCCCTCGTACGAGAGCAGGGCCCGGCCGACGACGCCGAGGTCCTGCGGCCGGGTGGTCCGGTCGTAGTAGGCGAACACCGGCCCGACCTTGTCCTCGCTGCCGGGGGCCATCCGGCAGACGATGACGTTGCGGAACGGGCGCCACGTGGCCGAGGACCAGCTCGCGGGCGTCGAGACCGTGTTCGTGAACTCGACCGTGTCGTTCGCCCAGGGCACTTCCGTGGGCGTCGTCGAGGCGTCGGCCGCGGGGTCGGCCGAGGGCTGGGCCCCCGGGGTGGTCGACGGGGTGCCGGATGGGGTCGTCTGGGTCATCTCGTGCCTCCAGACACGGGGGTGGGGGTGAAGCGCAGCGGCAGCTCGAGCAGCCCGCGGAAGGCCGAGGCGGCCGGGAGCCACTGCAGGTCCTCGACGGGGACGTCGAGGCGCAGGTCGGGGAGGCGGACGAGGATGCGCCGCAGCGCGGTCGTCGCCTCCAGACGGGCCAGGGCGGTGCCCAGGCAGTAGTGGATGCCGTGGCCGAAGGCCAGGTGCGAGGTGGGGCCCCGGCTCAGGTCGAGCTCGTCCGGGTCGGGGACCAGTGCCGGGTCGTGGTTGGCCGCGCTGAGCACGATGGTGACGATCGAGCCCTCGGGGATCCGGACCCCGCCGATCTCCAGGTCCTCGGTGGCGAAGCGGAAGCTCGACACCGGTACCGACCCGTCGAAGCGCAGCAGCTCCTCGACGGCGTCCGGGATCCGGGAGGGGTCGGCCAGCAGCTCGGCCAGCTCCTCGGGGTGGGTCAGCAGTGCGACGACGGCGTTGCCGAGGAAGTCCGACGTCGTCTGGTACCCGGCGAACAGCAGCAGGAAGGCGCTGGACACCAGCTCGGCCTCCGACAGCCGGCCGTCCCCGTCACGGGCGGCGATCAGGGCACTGACCAGGTCGTCGCCGGGCTGCTGGCGCTTGGACGCGACCAGGCCGGTGAAGTAGGCGTGCAGCCGCGACTGGGCCTGCCCGATCGCCGCCCGGTCCTCCTGGGGGCTGCGCCCGCCGGTGCCGACGGTCCGGATGACCTGGGTGCCGGCCAGGATCTCCTCGTGGTCGGCCTCGGGGATGCCGAGCAGGTCGCCGATGACGGCCAGCGGCAGCCGCAGGGCGAACTCGTCGACGAACTCGGTGTGCCCGTGCGGCGCCATCCGGTCGAGCAGCCCCTCGACGATGGCCTCCACCCGCGGGCGCATCGCCTCGATGCGCCGGGGGGTGAACGCCTGGGTGACCAGGCGGCGCAGCCGGCTGTGCTCCGGCGGGTCGGAGTTGAGCATGTTGGTGTTGATCTGCCGCGCCTTCTCGCCGAACACCGCCAGGTAGGTGTCGCCGGCGCGGTACAGGTCCTTGGACAGCCGGGTGTCCGACAGCGCCTGACGGGCGTCCTCGTAGCGGGTGACGAGGAAGGAGTCGAACCGCGGCGTCCGCACCTTCACGACCGGGCGTTCCGCGCGCAGGCGGGCGTAGACGGGGTAGGGGTCGGCGCGGAACTCCGGGGTGTAGATCTCTGCGCCGGGGACGACGTCGTCCGCCGTGCCCGGAGCCGGTTGTGCGGTCTGTGTCATGGGTCCCCCTGGGGGTGCGGTGGGTCCGGAGCGCTGCCGCTGCGGCAGCGCGGGAGGTGGGCCCGGTGCGCGTCCGGGCCGGTGGTCACTGGGCGGCGAACACCCCGGCGAGGTGGTCGAGGAGCGCGGTCTCGCTCACCGGGCGGGTGCGGAAGCCGACGTGGCCGTCGGGGCGGACGAGGTAGGCCGCCGTCCCCGCGCCGTCCACGCCGTAGGTGGCCGCGAACGCCCGGTCGGCGTCGCGGACCACCGGCAGGTCGACCAGCAGCGGCAGGCGGGCGCCGGGGTCGGCCACCAGGTAGGCGTCGACCTCGCCGCGGGTCTGCTGGCGCACGGCGGTGGCCAGCTTCTCCAGGGCGAGCACCTCCTCCTCCGAGGCGCCGGCGTCGGCGTGCAGCAGCAGCGTCGACCGGGTGCCGCGGGTGAGGTCGAACAGCCGCAGCGGGTGGGCCACGCCGAAGCGCCGCAGGCCGTGCACGTCCGGCGCCCGGTGCCCGGGCTCCGGTCCGGCCGTGAAGCCGGGCGTCTGCCCGACCAGCGGGCTGCCGGCGTAGTTCATGGTCATCTGCATCTCGAGCAGGAACTGGGCCTTCTCGTCCTCCATGTCCATCTCGTCGGTGAACGCGATGGCCACGGCCCGGTCGACGATCATCTTGCCGGCAGGACGGCGCTCGGCGTGGTAGCTGTCCAGCAGTCCGGGCGCGGCCTGCCCCCGGACGGCGAGGGCGAGCTTCCAGCCGAGGTTCCAGGCGTCCTGGATGCCGGTGTTCATCCCCTGCCCGCCGGCCGGCGGGTGCAGGTGCGCGGCGTCGCCGGCGACGAAGACCCGTCCCTCGCGGTAGCGGTCGACGATGCCGTGCTTGATCCGGAAGATCGACGACCAGCGCAGGTTGCTCGCCGTCGTCCCGGGCGGGCCCAGGTCGTCGATCGCGGCCTGCATGTCCGCCAGCGTCGGCGGCTCGTACTCCTGCCAGAACCCGGGCGGGACGACGCCGGAGCCGACCGCGTCCTGCCACCGCTGGGGGGCCAGGGTCGCGATCCGGTAGCGGTTGCGGCCCTTGAGCGGCACGCAGACGAGCATCCCGGTGAAGTCGTCGTCGTTCTCGATGCGCACGAAGCGCACCAGGTGCCCGGCCGGCAGGTCCCAGTCGACGTCGACGTCGCCGAGCATGAACAGCTGCGGGAACATCGACAGCCCGCCCTCGAAGGACAGCCCCAGCCCGGACCGGACGGCGCTGTGCGCCCCGTCGCAGCCGACCAGGTACTGCGCCCGGGCGGTCTCCCCCTCGCCGGACGCGTGCCGCAGCTGCGCGGTGACGCCCTCGTCGTCCTGGGTGAAGCCGACCAGCTCGACCCCGCGCTCGACGACCACGCCGAGGGAGGCCAGCTTGGCGCCGAGGATGCGCTCGGTGTCGTACTGCGGCAGCCCGAGGTGGGCGTAGGGCAGCTCGTCGAGGCCGGCCCAGTCGACCTGGTGGGTCTGCTCGCCGTTGACGAACACCGTCTGGCCGTACAACCAGATCCCGGCGTTCATCGCCTCGGTGACGATGCCCTGGTCCTCCCAGATCTCCATCGTCCGGCAGTGGATGCCGATCGCCTTGTCCGCCTGCGTGGACGCCTGGGGGCGCTTGTCGACGACGCGGACGGCGACGCCGCGGCGGGCCAGCTCGATCGCGTGGGTCAGGCCGGCCGGGCCGGCGCCGACGACGAGCACCTCGACCGCCCGCCCGGTGGTCCGTGCGGGCCCCCCGAGGTCGGACGGGGCGGGGAGCAGCGCCGCCGCGGCGGGTGCGTGCCCGTCGTCCGGCTTCTCCACGAACTCCTGCACGCTGGCGCTGGGCACGGTGCTGGTGGCGAGCGCGGCGGCGGGGGCCGGCTCGAGGTCGGCGGCCCGTTCCCCGGACACCTGCACCGGCTGCCCGGCCACCACCTCCAGGTCCGGCTCCGGCGCCACGGGCACGCCGTCGGGGACGACGACGTCGTCGGCGGCCGGTTGCCGCGCGGGCTCGGGCACGGCCTCGGCCCTGGCGGCCACGGACGGTGGCTCGGGTCGCACGCGCAGCGCGAAGACCCTGCGGTCCTCGCCCCTCGCCAGCCACCGGCCCAGCGGCCCGACGGCCCAGTTCGCCGGCTCCGCCGCCCAGTCGGTGAAGCGCTGCTCGGAGTCCCACTCGGCGACGACGTGGTAGCGCCGCCCGTCGGGCTCGCGCAGCAGCTCCTCGCGGGCGTGGCCGGGGGCGCTGCGGGCGAGCTGCGCGGCGGCGAGGTAGGCGAGCTCGAAGGCCTCCTGCTCCCAGGGCTCGACGGCGACCGCGGTGTCGATGCGCACCCGCTCCACCTCGACGTCCCCGCCGGGCGAGAGCAGCGGGGGGAAGTCCGCGTCCGCGTCGGGCCGCTGGCGGATCTCCAGCACCTCACGCCGGAACTCCACCGAGTGCCACCGGGCCAGCGGTGCGCCGGCCGCCATGTGGGACGGGTCCTCGACCCACTGCACGAAGTCGTCCTCGGACTCCCACTCCGCGAAGATGTGGTAGCGCAGGCCGCTGGCGTCGCGCAGCAGCTCCTCGCGCACGTACCCGCGCGAGTCCCCGATCCGCTCGGTGACCGTCCGGTACGCGCGCTCGAAGGCCGCCTGCTCGCCCGGCTTGACGCTGGTGGAGAAGTCGATGCGCACCGGCCGGCGCCGCTCGGCATCCATCGTGGCCAGCACGGTGAAGGTCGAGCGACTGGCGTCCTCGCGCAGGTCGCGCAGGGCCTCGGTGAGCGTCTCCCGGGCGGCACTGCGCCCGAAGGCGTCCACCGACGCCCGGTCGGTCCAGTCGCTGGCGATGGCGAACCAGCGCGGGTCGTCCTCGTCGCGCATCAGCTCCTGGCGCAGGTTGCCGGGTACCCGGCTGATCTCCGCGGCGGCCCGGTGCCAGGCCGCCTCGAACTCCGCCTCGCAGCCCTCCCGCGCGCGCATCCGCAGGACGGTCCGCACCGCGGCCCGGTCGCCCGGCCCGGTCGCCGGTCTCGTCATGCCCTTCCCTCCTCCGGGCGGCCCGCGCCCGGGACGACGGCCAGCACCTCGTAGGTGTTGCGGGCCGCGTCCTCGCGCAGGTCGCGCAGGGCCTCGGTCAGCGTCTCGCGGGCGCTGCTGCGGCCGAAGGCGTCGACGGCGGCCCGGTCGGTCCAGTCGCTGGTGATCACGAAGGTGCGCGGGTCGTCGGCGTCGCGGACGAGCTCCTGCCGCAGGTTGCCCGGTACGCGGGAGATCTCGTCGGCGGCCCGGCGCCAGGCGGCCTCGAACGCCTCCTCGCATCCCTCCCGGGTCCGCATCCGCAGCATGGTCCGGACGCCGGCGTCCCCGGTCGTCACGTCCCCTCCTCGACTGATCCGCGGTCCTCGGAGCCCTGGTCCTCGTAGCCGTGGTGCCGGCGCAGCACGAGGCTGCTGTTGAAGCCCCCGAACCCCCGGGCGAGGACGACGACGACCTCGAGGTCGCGCTCGCGCACCTCGCGGACCAGGTCCAGCCCGTAGGCCTCGACCGGCTCGTCGACGTTGCCGGTGGCCGGGATCTTCCCGTCGCGCATGGCGAGCAGGGCGGTCGCGACGTTGAGCGCCGATCCACCGGCCATGAGCCGCCCGGTCCAGCTCGCCGGCGCGGTCACCGGGACGCTGCGCTCGCCGAACACCGTGGTGATGGCCTGCGCCTCCAGCGCGTCGAGCTCGGGGACGCCGGCGCCGTCGGCGACCACCAGGTCGACGTCCTCCGGCGTCACGCCGGCGTCGGCGAGCGAGATCCGGATGGCCCGCGCGTACTGGGTGGCGTCGGGAGCCGCGTCCTCGTGGTGGTGGGCGTCGTGCGTGGCGCCGTAGCCGACCACCTCGCCCCACACGTGCTGCGCGCCGCGGGCGCGGGCGGCGTCGGCCTCCTCGACCAGCAGGATGGCGCCGCCCTCGCCGATGGCGTGGCCGTTGGCCCGCCGGTCGAAGGGCTTGTAGGCGTCCTCCGGGCGGGCGGCGGTGGACAGCCGCCCGCTGGTCGCCTGGCACAGCAGCGCGTACGGGGTCACGCCGGCCTCGGTGCCGCCGACGAGCACGGCGGGGGTGCCGCGGCGCACCACGCGCCGCGCCCAGCCGATGCTGTCCAGGCCGCCGGCGCCCTCGCTGACGACGACCCCCGAGGGTCCCTTGTACCCGTCGCGGATCGACACCTGGCCGGTGCTGGCCGCGTAGAACCAGGCGATCGACTGGTAGGCGCCGACCGACCGGGGTCCCTTCGCCCACAGTCCCTGGATCTCGTGCTGGCTGAACTCGTTGCCCCCCGAGCCGGCGGCCAGGAAGGTCGAGGTCGCGTAGGCCTCCTCGGGCGGCACGTAGCCGGCGTCCTCGGCGGCCAGCGTGGCCGCCGCCAGGGACATCCAGGTCCAGCGGTCGGTCTGCACCTTCAGCTGCGAGGCGACGAACCGGTCGGGGTCGAAGTCGCGCACCTGCCCGGCCAGCGTGATGCCGTACATCGACGGGTCGAACCCCTCGATCGGGCGCACCTGCAGCTCTCCGCCCAGCAGCGACTGCCAGTGCTCCTCGACGCCGATGCCGCTGGGGGCGACGACGCCGATGCCGGTGACCAGCAGCCGCGTCGTCCGCCCGCGGCGGTCCGGGATGATCGTCCGCCCCGTCGGGGCGGTCTCGCGGGCCGGGCCGGGCACCTCGGCGACGACCCCTTCCTCGCTCAGCACGGTCGGTTCGGTCACCTCGTCGCTGCGCGACCTCGCCAGCTCGGTCACGAGGCCCTCCGATCGGGCTTGGCCAGCACGATGGCCGACTGGAAACCGCCGAAGCCGCTGCCCACCGAGACGGCGACGTCGACCTTGTGGTCCCGGGCGGTCTTGGGCACGTAGTCCAGGTCGCACTCGGGGTCGGGCACCTCGTAGTTGGCCGTCGGCGGGACGACCTGGCGCTGCACGGCCAGGGCGGTGGCGGCGATCTCGATGGAGCCGATCGCGCCGAGGGAGTGCCCGACCATCGACTTCAGCGAGCTCATCGGCACCTTGTAGGCGGCCTGGCCGAGGCTCAGCTTGACCGCGGCGGTCTCGTGCCGGTCGTTCTGCTTGGTCCCCGAGCCGTGGGCGTTGACGTAGCCGACCTCGGCGCCGTCGATCCGCCCCATGGACAGCGCCTGGTCGAGCGCCTCGGCCATCTCCACGCCGTCGGGACGCAGCCCGGTCATGTGGAAGGCGTTGCAGCGGTTGGCGTAGCCGGTGACCTCGCAGTAGATCTCCGCGCCGCGCCGCTGCGCGTGCTCGAGCTCCTCCAGCACCAGCACCGCGGCGCCCTCGCCCATCACGAAGCCGTCGCGGCGGGCGTCGAACGGCTTCGAGGCGTGCTCGGGGTCGGCGTTGTTGGCGGTGGTCGCGCGGATGGTGTCGAAGCAGGCCATCGAGATCGGCGAGATCGGCGCGTCGCTGGCGCCGGCGATCACGACGTCGACGTCGCCGTCCTCGACCAGCTGGCTGGCATAGCCGATCGAGTCGATGCCCGAGGTGCAGCCGGTGGAGACCACCGTCGCCGGGCCCTGCGCCCGGAAGCGCACCGCGAGCTCCGTGGCCCCGCAGCTGGGCACGAGGGCGTGGTGCAGGAACCGCGAGGCGTAGCGCGGGTCGACCAGCCAGTGGCTGCCGGCGTCGCTGACGTTGACGTACTCGTTCTCCAGCCGCATGGTCGCGCCGACGGCGGTGCCGAGGGTGACCCCGACCCGCTCGGGCTCCGGCGCGTCCGGCGCGTCACCGGCGCCCAGACGCAGCCCGCTGTCGGCGACCGCCTCGTCGGCGGCCACCATCGCGAACTGGACGAAGCGGTCGTTGCGGTACACCTCGTGGGCGCTCAGGCCGAGTTCCCGCGGGTGGAAGTCCACCTCGGCGGCCACCTGCGACCGGAAGCGGCTGGGGTCGAAGAACGTGATCCGCCGGGTCGCCGTCCGCCCCGCGGTGATCATGTCCCAGAACGCCTCGCGGCCGACGGAACCCGGCGCGACGACGCCGATCCCGGTGACGACGACCCGCCGCCTGTCGGCGCTCACCGCACGCCCGGGGGGAGCTCGGTGTCGACGTGGCCCAGTTCCGGCCGCGGCGCCAGGGGGCCGCACAGGAAGACGAAGAAGGCCGTCGTGGTGGAGTCGTTGACGATCCGGTGCTTCACCCCGATCGGGATGTGGACGGCGGACTCGGCGGTCAGCCGCCGCTCCTCGCCGTTCAGGGTGACCAGGACGTCCCCGCTCTGGCAGTAGAGGAACTCCTCCGAGTACGGGTGCCAGTGCTCGGTGACGATCTCCCCCGGCTCGAGGGTGAGCGTGCCCATGAAGCCGGCGGTGGAGCCGACGCTCGTGGGCGAGAGCAGGACGCGGATGTCGCCGCCGCGCCGGCGGTTGGGCGGCGCCTCCGCCCGGGACACCGTGGGTCCGATGCGCACGGCGGACGGGGCGTGCTGGATGGTGGTCATGTCTTACCTCCGGTGGGGGCCGGGCCCGCGGTCGCGGGCTCCGGTCGGTCGGTCGGCAGCGGTGCGCCGGGTCCCGCGGCGAGCTGCACGGAGAGGTCGGGGCGGACCTGGCGGACCAGGAGGCCCAGGACGGGGACGGGGCCGATCTCGACGACGGTGGTCGCGCCGGCGTCGGCCAGCGCGCGGCAGGTGGCCTCCCACTGCACCGGCGAGGTCAGGTGGTCGCGCAGGCACCGGGCCAGCTGGTCGGGGTCCCGGGTGGGCCGGCCGGCGGCGTTGGGCACCACCGGCACGTCGGGCGCGGACCACTCGAGGTCGGCGAACGCCGGGGCGAGGTGCCGGGCGACCGGCTCCATGAGCGGGCCGTGACAGGCGGCCCGGCCCGGCAGCCGGACCATGTCCAGCCCGGCGGCGAGCACGGCCTCCCGCGCCCGGGCCAGCTCCTCGCAGGTGCCCGAGAGCAGGACCTGCGAGGGCCCGTCCCACGACGCCACCGACAGCGTGCCGGTGCCGCCGAGGTCCGCGACGACGGCCCGGACGACGTCCCCGGCGCCCGGGCCCACGACGGCGGACATGCCCGCGCACGACGGGCGCGGCGACAGCGCGAGCAGCTCGGCGCGCCAGTGGACGAGCTCGACGACCTGGTCGAACGGCAGGGCGCCGGCGGCGACCAGGGCGGCGAACTCGCCGACGCCGTGCCCGGCGACGACGACCGGCCGCAGGCCGCGGGCGGCGAGGCTGCGGTAGCCCGCGACCCCGTTGACCAGGACCTCGACGTGCGCCGCCACCGGGTCGGAGAGGTTGAGCGGGTCGCGCCACCACTCCGCCACGTCGCGCCCGACCACCGCGGAGGCCTCGGCCACCACGTCCCGGGCCGGCTCGTCGTCGAGCCAGGCGTCGACCGTGCCGGCGCGGGCGCCGCTCTCGCCCGCGATGACGACGGCGACCCCGGGACGGACGCTCACGTCGTCGGTCCCGAGCGCCCGGCGGCGGCCTCCACCTTGTCCTTGATGACGGCCATCTGGATCTTGGAGTTGCCGTTGATCCGCTCGGTCATGCCCGCGGTGTCGATCGGCGCCTCGGGACGCATCCGGAAGTCCTGGATCCAGTTCATCCGGGTGCCGCTGCCCTCCGGGGAATAGGTCCACCGGATGTCCATGAACTCGAAGGGCCCGGGCTCGACCCGGCGGGCCTTCACCTCGCGGGCGGCCGGGTCGAGGGTGCGCTCGGACACCCAGCTCCAGACCCGCCCGGCCTCGTCCGGGTGCATCGTGAGCCGGAACTTGAAGTACGTGTCGGTCGACTCGAGGATCTCGACCTCGGCGTACTCGGTGAACAGGTCCGGCCACGAGGGCAGGTCGTTGGTCATCTGCCAGACGTGGTCGATCGGGGCCTCGATGTAGATCGAGTTCTCGGTGTGCCCGGCGGTCTGCGTGCCCGGCTCGAGGGTGCTGCTCATGTCGCTCTCCTCCTGGGAGATCAGGCCATCCCGGCCGGTCGCGAGACCGCGGCGTTGATCGTGTCGACGATGTCGCCGAGCGTGTGGTCGTCCGGGTTCTCGCTGGACATCTCGGCGCCGAAGCGCTCCTGCAGCTCGGTCTGCATGGAGAGGAAGGCCAGCGAGTCCAGGCCGATGTCGGCGAAGTGCGCGTTGGGGTCGGTGGTGTGCGCGCTCTTCGGCAGGCCCGTCTTCTCGCTGAGCAGGGCCATCAGGTCGTCGAGAGTGAAGGTCGTGTCTGACACGGGATCTGTCCTTCCGTAGGGGTGGAGCCGTCCGGCCGGGTCGGTTCGGCCGGTGTCTGGACGAGCTGGAGGGAACCGCGCGCGGTCGGCAGACCGGGCGCGGAGGAGCTGGACGGGTCCGCCGCGCGGGCGAGGACCTCGGGCAGCGCCCGGTCGAGGAACTGGACGTCGTGGCGGTCGGCGACGACGTCGGGGTCGCGCAGCAGCGCCCGGTGCAGGGCGATCGTGGTGTGCACGCCCGGGCCCTCGACCCGCATCTCGGCCAGCGCCCGGTCCATGCGGCGGATGGCCTGGTCGCGGTCGGGCGCCCAGACGACGAGCTTGCCGAGCAGCGAGTCGTAGTCGGGGCTGACCGTGTCGCCCTGGCGGTAGCCGGTGTCGAAGCGGGTCCACGGTCCGTCGGGCACCTGCAGGACGTCGAGCCGGCCCGGTGCCGGTGCGAAGCCGCGCGTGGGGTCCTCGGCGTTGATCCGGCACTCGATCGCCGCGCCGCGCGGGACGATGTCCTCCTGCCGGAACGGCAGCCGCCGGCCGGCGGCGACGAGGATCTGCTCGCGGACGAGGTCGATGCCGGTGAGCAGTTCGGTGACCGGGTGCTCGACCTGGATCCGGGCGTTCATCTCCATGAAGTAGGCGGCGCCGGAGCCGTCGACCAGGAACTCCATGGTCCCGGCGCCGGTGTAGCCCACCGACAGCGCGCCGTGGACGGCGAGCCGGCCGAGCTCGGCCCGCTGCTCGGGGGTGAGGTGGGCGGCCGGGCCCTCCTCGAGCAGCTTCTGGTGCCGCCGCTGCAGGGAGCAGTCCCGCTCGCCGAGGTACACGCCGTTGCCGTGGCTGTCGCAGAGGACCTGCACCTCCACGTGCCGCGCGCGGGGGAGGTAGCGCTCGACGTAGACGGTGGGGTCGCGGAACACCGCGCGGGCGGTGGCGCGGGTGGCGGTGAACGCGTAGTCGAAGTCGCGTTCGGCCGACACGACGGTCATGCCCCGGCCACCGCCCCCGGCCGCGGCCTTGATGATCACCGGGTAGCCGATCCGCGCGGCGATCTCCCGGCCCTCCTCGGAGGTGCGCACCGGCTCGACGACGCCGGGCAGCAGGGGCAGGCCGGCGTCGGTCATGAGCCGGCGCGCGGTCGCCTTGTTGCCCATCTGCTGCATGACCGCCGGCGGCGGGCCGACGAAGGTCAGCCCCTCGGCGGCGCAGATCTCGGCGAAGTCGGGGTCCTCGGAGAGGAAGCCGTAGCCGGGGTGGATCGCGTCGGCGCCGGAGCGCAGCGCCGCCTCGACGATGTTGGGCACGTGCAGGTAGCTGCGCCGGGGCGCGGGCGGCCCGATGTGCACGCTCTCGTCGGCGAGCGCGACGACGGCGGAGTCGCGGTCGGAGGTCGAGTGGACCGCGACCACCTCGACGCCCAGCTCGCGGCAGGCCCGCGCGATGCGGACGGCGATCTCCCCGCGGTTGGCGATGAGCAGGCGGCTGATCACCGGACCCACCCCGCCGGCCGCAGACGCAGCAGGACCTGGTCGTACTCGACCGACTCGGCGTCGGCCACGAGGACCTCGGCCACCACGCCGGCGTCGTCCACGACGATGGGGTTCATCAGCTTCATGGCCTCGACGATCCCGACGGTCTGGCCGGGCTCGACCTCGTCGCCCACGCGGACGAAGGGGTCGGCTCCCGGTGACGGCGCCGCGTAGAAGGTGCCGACCAGGGGGGACCTGACGGCGGTGGTGCCCTCCGCGGCGTCGGCG
>NZ_JBFNXQ010000105.1:0-17185 GCF_041018925.1 Geodermatophilus maliterrae | reverse complement strand
GTGCGCCGGCCAGACGCCCACGGCATCGGCGAGCGCGGGCAGGATGACCGCGGCCGCCGAGGCGTAGCCGGCGGCGCTGGGGTGGAACTCGTCGACGCTGAACAGCGTGCGGTCCTGGGCGAAGCTCGGGCCCAGCACCGAGCCCAGCGAGACCGTGCGGCCACCGGCCTCGACCACCGCGATCGTCTGCGCCGCGGCGAGCTGCCGGCTCCACCGCCGGGCGAGCAGCCGCAGCGGCTGGCCGATCGGGCGGACCGTGCCCAGGTCGGGACAGGTGCCGACGACGACCTGCGCGCCGGCCTCCCGCAGCCGCCGCACGGCGTCGGCCAGGTGGCGCACCGAGACCGCCGGGCGGGTGCGGGTGGTGACGTCGTTGGCGCCGATCATGATCAGGACGACGTCCGGGTGCTCGGCCAGGGCACGGTCGACCTGCGGGTCGAGCTCGCAGGACTCGGCACCGGAGACGGCGAGCCGGCGCAGCCGCACGGGCCGCTCGGCCAGCTCGGCCAGCGCCGCGGCCAGCAGCGCGCCGGGCGTCTCGGCGGCACGGTCGACGCCGAGGCCCACGGCGCTGGAGTCGCCGAGGACGGTGAACACCAGGGGCTTGCCGCGCCGCTTGCCGTAGACGCCGTCACCCGAGGGCGGGTCCTGCATGGAGGTGCGCGACTCGACCCTCCGGCGGGCCGACCGGGCCTGCAGCCGCAGCAACCCGAGCAGGCCGGCGCCGACCAGGCCGACCCCGCCGCCCCCGTAGGCGGCGCTGGCCGCCATCCGTCGTGCCGAGCCTGCTCGTGTCACCGCCCACCCCGATCCTCGCGCCCTGCAACGCCTGTCCCGCAGGCTATCGAGCCTCTACGGTGCCCCCCGTGTCCGAATCCCCCCGACGGGTGTCCTCCCAGGGAACCCCAGGTGACCGCTCGACGGTGATCGTCGACGTGCTCGTGGACGCCTTCTCCGAGCTGATGGCCGCCGACGCCGACGCGTTCCGCACCAAGTTCCGCAAGATGGCCGCCGACCCCTTCGCCTTCTACCGCGGCAGCGCCTGCCTCTTCTACGCCGACATGGACGTGCTGGAGGACCGCTGGTGCGACGAGCGGACCAGCCGGGTGTGGATCCAGGGCGACCTGCACGCGGAGAACTTCGGCACCTACATGGACGGCGCCGGGCGGATCGTGTTCGACGTCAACGACTTCGACGAGGCCTACGTCGGCCACGTCAGCTGGGACCTGCGCCGATTCGTCGCCAGCTTCGCCCTGCTGGCCTGGCGCAAGGCGCTCGGCGACGACGTCATCGGCGACCTGCTGGGCACCTACCTGCACTCCTACCTCGACCAGGTCGAGGCCTTCACCCGCTCCGACGAGGACCGCTCGTTCGCGCTCACCCTCGCCAACACCGAGGGGGCCGTCCGGGAGGCGATCCTCGAGACGACGACCCGCACCCGCGGCTCCCTGCTGGACCGCACGACCGTCGTCGAGGGCTACGCGCGGCGGTTCACCGACGGCGGCCGCACCCGCCGGCTCGACGACGACGAGCGCGGCCGCGTGCTGGCCGCGCTCGAGCAGTGGCGGGGGACGGTCGTGCCGCCGGTGCGCCGCCGCGACGTCGCCTACGACGTGAAGGACGTCGTCGGCACCGGCGGCTTCGGCATCGGCAGCGCCGGGCTGCCCGCCTACAACGTGCTGCTCGAGGGCTACGACCAGGCGCTGGAGAACGACGTCGTCCTGTCGCTGAAGCAGGGCAACGTCGCCGCGCCCAGCCGGGTGGTCCGCGACCCGCGGATCAGCGGGTACTTCGAGCACCACGGGCACCGGACGGCGGTCAGCCAGCGGGCGCTGCAGGCCAACGCCTCGCAGTTCCTCGGCCACACCGAGATCGACGGCGTCGGCTTCGTCGTCCAGGAGCTCTCGCCCTACGAGGTCGACCTCGACTGGGAGGACCTCACCGAGCCCGACGAGATGGCCCCGGTGCTGGCCCAGCTCGGCCGGGCGACGGCGAAGATGCACTGCGTCGGGGACGCCGACAGCGACCACACCCTCGTCGACTTCCAGACCGAGGAGGCGATCGTCGCGATGGTCGGCGACCGCCGGGAGGAGCTCGTCGCGGACCTGGTCGCGTTCGCGCACTCCTACGCGCGGCAGGCGCAGGAGGACCACCGGCTCTTCGTCGACGCCTTCCGCGCCGACGTCATCCCGGGGATCAGCTCGAGCGGGCGGCGCCCGGCGTCCCAGGCCTCGTCCAGCGGCCCCCCGGAGGGTCCCGCCGCGAGCCTGTGAGCGGCGGGGGCAGGGGGTCCTTCAGCCGAGCTCGCGAGGGGTGAGGGGGACGAGGTCCTCCAGCATGCCGACGTGGGGGCCGATCGGGTGGACGTCGAAGCGGTCGGTCACCACCGCGAAGCCCATCCGCTCGTAGAAGCCGGCCGCGGACTCCCGGGCGTTGCACCACAGCAGGTCCCCGCCGCGGGCGGCCACCAGCGCGCGGCTCGCCTCGACCAGCGCCCGGCCGGCGCCGGAGCCGCGCACGGTCGCGTCGGTGGCCATCCCGCGCAGCTGCCACGGGGCCCGCGCGTCCGGACGCCACGGGCAGGGCGCGGGGGACAGCCGGACGACGCCGACGACGGCGCCGTCCGGGGTCCGCGCGGCGAGGTGGACGGTGGCCGGGTCGTCGTCGCCCGGCATCGCGGCCGGCCCGCCGTCGCGCAGCACCGCGCTGCGCAGCGGCAGGACGACGTCGAGGCCGACCTCCTCGACCGTCGGGGTGGGTCCGCTCACGCGCTTCAGCGTGCCCGACGCCCCCGGCGGGTGCGCAGGTAGTCGGCGACGACGTACTCGCCCAGCCGCTCGCTGTCGGGGGTGAACACCCGGCCCCCGGCGCGCGCGGTGATGTCGTGGACGAACTGCACCAGCCCCGGTTCCGGGTCGAGCGCGAAGACGTTGAGCGTCGCGCCCGACCGGGCCACCCGCTCGACCTCGGCGACGGTCTTGGCGATCGTCTCCGGCATCGGCGGCCAGCAGAAGTACGGGGTGCCGTCCTCCTCCAGGTGCGCCGTCGGCTCGCCGTCGGTGACCACCAGGACCACCGGCTCGGAGTCGCGGTGGTGGGCCAGGAAGCGCCGGGCCAGGATCAGCCCGTGCTGCAGGTTGGTGCCCTGCAGCGTGTCCACCGACAGCTCGGCCAGCGTCTCCGGGCGCAGCACCTGCGCGGTGGAGGAGAAGCCGATGATCTGGATGGCGTCCTGCGGGAACCGGGTGGTCACCAGGGAGTGCAGCGCCATCGCCGTCGACTTGGCCGCGCCCCACGTGCCGCGCAGCGCCATCGAGTAGGACAGGTCGACCAGCAGCGCGACGGCGGCCCCGGTGCGCCGCTCGGTCTCGACCACCTCGAAGTCCTCGACGGCGATGCGCACCTTCCGCGTGCCGTCCGCGCGCGGCTCGCCGGCGGTGCGCAGCACCGCGTTGCGGACCGTGCGGACGACGTCGAGCGGCTGCTCGTCGCCGAAGTGCCACTCCCGGGAGCTGCCGGTCAGCTCCCCGGCCGACCCGGCGTCGGCGACGTCGTGCTCGCCCCGGCCGGTGGCGTCGAGCTCGGCGAACACCCGCCGCAGCGCGGTCGCGCCGAGCCGGCGGACCGCCTTGGGCGAGAGCTCGAGCTTGCCGTCGGAGCGGTTGAGGTAGCCCTGCCGCTCCAGCTCGCGCTCCATCTGGCGCAGTGCGGCGAGGTCGTCGACCGCCTCCCGGCCCAGCGCCTGCTCCAGGAGCTCCTGGTCGACGTCGGCCAGCGAGGCGCCGGCGTAGCCCTGGGAGAGCTGGTTGGACAGCGCCTCGAGGTCGGCGAGCTCGGCGACCGCGCTGGTCGCGTCACCCATGCCGAGCGCCTGCTCGCCGTCGGGCACCTGCCCGCGCTGGCCCCACGGCAGGTCGGGGCGGGCCTGCCGCAGCGCGTCCTGCAGGTGCGCCATCTCGCTGGCCAGCCCCATGTCGGACATCGTCTGGGCCATGAGGTCGGCCAGCTCGGCCCGCTGGTCGGGGGACAGGCCGGCCATCATCCGCTCCTGCGCGGCCGCCCGGCGGGCGAGGGAGTCGACCAGCTCGTCCACCGACTGCGGGTCGTCGGGGAAGAACTGCCCGTGCTTGTCCATGAACTCGCGGAACTGCTCGTCGGTGTCCTCGCCGCGGTTGTGCGCGTCGAGCAGCTGCGAGAGGTCGGCGACCATGTCCTTGACCGCCTGCATGTCGCCCTCGGTGGCGTTCTGCAGCGCCTGCTTCATGTTGGCGAAGGAGCTGTCGAGCACCTCCCGGCGCAGCAGGTCCTGGATCTGGTCGTAGGCCTGCTGCGCGTCCGCGGAGTGGAACGGGTAGTCCTTGAGCGCGCGGACCGCGCCCGCGGTGTCCTGCGGCAGCGCGTCGAGCTCGGCCTCGGCCAGGCGTGCGGCGTCGTCCGGGTCGGGGAACAGCTCGCGCCGCTCGGCCTCCAGCGCCCGGTCGAGCAGCTCACGGACCTCTTGCAGCGTGCCGTCCATCCGCCCCGCCTGGCGGGCCTGCCGCAGCCGGTCCCGGACGGAGCGGCGCAGCTCGTCGAGGCCGCGCCGGCCGTCCATGCCGCGCCGCAGCAGCTCCCGCAGCGCCTCGCGCACGCCGCTGCCGCCGAGGACCGAGTCGCCGATCTCGTCGACGGCGCTGCCCAGGTCGTAGGGCGGGGCGAGCGGGTCCGGCCCGCCCCGCCAGCGGCCGTACCGGTAGCCCCTGCCGGGGCGGGACCTGCTCATGCCCCGTAGACCGTCCGTGAGCCGTCGGTGTCCTTGGCCAGCCGGCGGGTGAGGTAGAGGCCCTCGAGCGCGAACTCGACCGCGGCGGCGGCCTGCTCGGCCGACTCCTCGCCCTCCGGGACCCCGATGCGGCCGAGCAGCTCGGCCAGCCTCGGGATGGTGCCGAGCTGGCCGAGCAGCGCCGCGCCGGGCACCAGCTCGCCGGACTCGACGGTCTCCCCGCCGGTGAAGTGCTCCTGCAGACCGGTCAGGTCCAGGCCGCCGCAGCGGGCCCGGAAGGTCTGCGCGGTGGCCTGCCGCAGCAGGTGCTCCAGCACCTCCATCTCCCGGTCGTCGTCGGGGTCGCTGCCGGAGTCGGCGAACTCGACCTTGCCGCGGCTGGCCGGGACGATGCCCGGCAGGTCGACCACGCGCGCCACCGGCCGGGTCTCCCCGGCGACGGCGGCCCGGCGGACGGCGGAGGCGGCGACGGTCTCCAGCCCGGCGATGGCGAAGCGGGCGCTGACGCCGGAGCGCTGGTCGACGTGGCTGGACTCGCGGACCAGCCGGGTGAAGCGGGCGACGATCTCGAGCAGGTGCTCGGGGACGATCGGCGCGTCGAAGGCGTC
This sequence comes from Geodermatophilus maliterrae, assembly GCF_041018925.1. Classification (NCBI taxonomy): domain Bacteria; kingdom Bacillati; phylum Actinomycetota; class Actinomycetes; order Geodermatophilales; family Geodermatophilaceae; genus Geodermatophilus; species Geodermatophilus maliterrae. The sequence continues at coordinate 11,815 of NZ_JBFNXQ010000105.1, read as the reverse complement.
GTGCCGGCTCGGGCCGCTGAGCCACGAGGTGTGCGCCTCCTGCCGCAGCAGGCGGACCTCGTCGGCGAGCTCGAGCGGGTAGTGGGTGCGCACCTCGGCGCCGAAGCGGTCCTTGAGCGGGGTGATGATCCGCCCGCGGTTGGTGTAGTCCTCGGGGTTGGCGCTGGCCACCAGCAGCAGGTCCAGGGGCAGCCGCACCCGGTAGCCGCGGATCTGGATGTCGCGCTCCTCGAGCACGTTGAGCAGCGCGACCTGGATGCGCTCGGCGAGGTCGGGCAGCTCGTTGACGCTGAAGATGCCGCGGTTGGTGCGGGGGACCAGGCCGTAGTGCACGGTCTCGGGGTCGCCCAGCGTGCGGCCCTCGGCCACCTTGATCGGGTCGACGTCGCCGATCAGGTCGCCGACGCTGGTGTCCGGGGTGGCCAGCTTCTCCCCGAAGCGCTCGCTGCGGTGCAGCCAGCCGACCGGGGTGGCGTCGCCGTGCTCGGCGATCTGGCGGTGCGCCCACACGCTGATCGGGGCCAGCGGGTGCTCGTTGAGCTCGCTGCCGGCCAGCACGGGGGTCCACTCGTCGAGCAGTCCGACGAGGGTGCGGATGAGGCGGGTCTTGCCCTGGCCGCGCTCGCCCAGCAGGACGAGGTCGTGGCCGGCGATGAGCGCTCGCTCGACCTCGGGGACGACGGTGTCCTCGAAGCCGACGATGCCGGGCAGGGTGGGCTCGCCGGCACCGAGTCGGGCGAGCAGGTTGGCGCGGATCTCGGCCTTGACCGGCCGGAAGGCTGCTCCGCCGGCACGGAGCTCGCCGAGGGTCGTGGGTGCGGGTGGGGTCTGCGCTGGGGCGACGTCCGTCACCCCCGACACGGTACGACGGTGCCGGCGATCGGGGCACCGTCCGCCGTCCGCGCCTGCGAGGATCCGGGCATGACCGGGGTGGAGCAGGTGGCGGGCACGACCCCGCTGGTCAGCGGGGCGGACGTCGCCGCCGCGGCCGCGCTGCTGGACGGCGTCGTGCGGCGCACACCGCTGGAGCACTCCCGCGCCCTCGCCGAGCGGGTCGGCGGACCGGTCTGGCTCAAGTGCGAGAACCTCCAGCACACCGGCTCGTTCAAGTTCCGCGGCGCCTACACCCGGCTGTCCCGGCTGACGCCCGACGAACGGGCGCGCGGCGTGGTCGCGGCCAGCGCGGGCAACCACGCGCAGGGGGTGGCGCTGGCCGCGCGCATGCTCGGCGTCCGGGCGACGGTGTTCATGCCCGAGAGCGCGCCGCTGCCCAAGGTCGCCGCCACCCGCGGCTACGGCGCCGAGGCCCGGCTGACCGGGCACACGCTCACCGAGGCGCTGGCCACCGCCACCGCGCACGCGCGGGAGACCGGCGCGGTCTTCATCCACCCGTTCGACCACCGCGACGTCATCGCCGGGCAGGGCACGGTCGGGCTCGAGGTCCTGGAGCAGTGCCCGGACGTCGCCACGGTCGTCGTCTGCACCGGCGGAGGCGGGCTGGTGTCGGGCATCGCGGCGGCGGTGAAGGACCGGCGGCCCGACGTCCGGGTGGTGGCGGTGCAGGCCGCGGCGGCCGCCGCGTTCCCCGGGTCCCTGGCCGCGGGCCGGCCGGTGCCGCTGACCGGGATGACGACGATGGCCGACGGCATCGCGGTCGGGGCGCCCGCGGAGCTGACGCTCGCGCACGTGCGGGAGCTGGTCGACGAGGTGCGCACGGTGACGGAGGAGGACCTCTCCCAGGCCCTGCTGTTCTGCCTGGAGCGGGCCAAGCTGGTCGTCGAGCCGGCGGGGGTCGCCGCGGTCGCCGCGGTGCTGGCCGACCCGGCCGCGTTCCCGCCGCCGGTGGTGGCGGTGGTCTCCGGCGGCAACATCGACCCGGTGCTGATGCTCAAGGTGGTGCAGCACGGCATGGCGGCGGCCGGGCGGTACCTGCGGCTGCGGCTGCGCGTGCCCGACCGCCCCGGGTCGCTGGCGGCGGTGCTCACGGCGCTGGCCGACGTGGGCGCCAACGTGCTGGAGGTCGAGCACGAGCGGACGGCGACCCGGCTGGGGCTGGGCGAGGTGGAGGTCTTCGTCGTCCTGGAGACGCGCGGGCCCACGCACGCCGACGAGGTCCTCGCCGCGCTCGGCCGGGCCGGCTACGAGGTCACCGCGGGCTGAGAGGACCCCGTCCGTCTCACCCCTCGCAGGCTCGGGGTGAGCCTCCGGACGGGGCCGCTCCTGCCCCCACCGCTCGCGAGCTCGCGGCGGAGGGGCGCCCTCCGATGAGTTCCCGGCGCCCGCCGGGTCTGGTCTGCGGGCCGGACCTCCGGCCCGGGGCCCTGGAGGTGTCGTGGGAGTGAACGGTCGGTGCCCGGTCGGCGGAGTGCCTGAGCGAGCGGTCGGGGAGTGTCGGTGCTCACGCCTACCGTCCCTGTCATGAGCGACGCGATCCTCGTCGAGGGACTGCAGAAGCGCTTCGGCGCCAACACCGCGCTGGCCGGTGTCGACCTGACCGTCCCGGAGGGCAGCGTGCTCGGCCTGCTCGGGCCCAACGGTGCGGGCAAGACGACCGTCGTCCGCATCCTGACCACGCTGCTGCTGCCCGACGGTGGCCGCGCCGAGGTGGCCGGCGTCGACGTCGTCCGGGAGCCCGACCGGGTGCGCTCGGTCATCGGGCTGACCGGGCAGTACGCCGCGGTCGACGAGTACCTCACCGGCTTCGAGAACCTGGAGATGGTCGGCCGGTTGTACCGGCTGGGCAAGCGCGAGTCGCGGGCACGGGCCGGCGAGCTGCTCGAGCGCTTCGACCTCACCGACGCTGCCGGCCGCCCGGCGAAGACCTACTCCGGCGGCATGCGCCGACGCCTCGACATCGCCGCGTCGCTGATCGCCCGGCCACGGGTGCTCTTCCTCGACGAGCCCACCACCGGGCTCGACCCGCGCAGCCGGCTGGGCATGTGGGAGTTCATCGCCGACCTGGCCGACGGGGGGACGACGATCCTGCTCACCACCCAGTACCTGGAGGAGGCCGACCGGCTGGCCGACCGGATGGTGGTCATCGACCACGGCCGGGTCATCGCCCGCGGCACCGCCGACGAGCTCAAGGCACAGGTCGGTGGGCAGCGGCTGGAGCTCACCGTCGGCCGCACCGACGACCTGGTGGAGACCGCCCGGCAGCTGGCGCCGCTCGGTGCCGGGGAGCCGCACCTCGACGAGCAGAACCGCCGGCTGAGCCTGCCGGTGCGGGGCGGCACCGAGGCGCTGGCCGAGGCGCTGCGGCTGCTGGCGGCCGCCGACGTGGAGGTGCTCGACGTCGGGCTGCGCCGGCCCGACCTCGACGACGTGTTCCTCACGCTCACCGGCCACGCGGCCGAGGACGGCGCCGACACCGCAGGACCGGCGCAGGCGCCCGCCGGGCGCACGCCGGCCGAGACCGCAGGGAGCGTCCGATGAGCGCGCTGTCCGTCGCCGTCGAGGACGGCCTCACGATCACCCGCCGCAACCTGGTCAAGGTCAGGCGGGTGCCGGAGCTCATCGTCTTCGCGACGCTGTCGCCGATCATGTTCGTGCTGCTGTTCCGCTACGTCTTCGGCAGCGCCATCCCCATCCAGGGCATCAGCTACGCCGAGTTCCTGCTGCCGGGGATCTTCGCCCAGACCATCGTCTTCGGGAGCACGATCACCGGGGCCAGCCTGGCCGAGGACCTGCAGAAGGGCCTGATCGACCGGTTCCGGTCACTGCCGATGGCGTCCTCGGCCGTCCTGGTCGGCCGGACGGTCGCCGACCTGGCGCTCAACGCGCTGTCGATCGTGGTCATGGGTGTCACCGGGCTGATCGTGGGTTGGCGGATCCGGTCCTCTCTGCTCGAGGCGCTGGCCGGCTTCGCCCTGCTGCTGTTCTTCGCCTACGCCATGAGCTGGCTGATGGCGACCGTGGGGCTGCTCGTGCGGACCCCGGAGGTGGTGCAGCAGGCCAGCTTCATCGTGATCTTCCCGTTGACCTTCGTCGCCAACACGTTCGTGCCGACCGACAACTTCCCGACGGTGCTGAAGGTGATCGCCGACTGGAACCCGGTGTCGGCGGTCGTGCAGGCCGCCCGGGAGCTGTTCGGCAACACCGCGCCGGGGCTGGGTGCTCCCGACGCGTGGCCGCTGCAGCACCCGGTGCTGTACACGCTGATCTGGTCGGCGCTGCTGCTGGTGGTCTTCGTGCCGCTGTCGGTCCGGATCTACCGGCGGACCGCCAGCCGCTAGGACGGCGTCCTCACCGGGACGGGTGGGGCCGAGGGTGGCCCGGGACCAGTGGGTCCCGGGCCACCCGCGTTCCCGGCCCGGCTCCGACCCACCGGCGTCGCCGGGCGGTGGAGGGAGCGCAGGATGGACGGCGATGAGCGCTGAGCCCACCCCCGCCGTGTCCACCGCCAACCCGCTGCTCGAGCCGTCGCCCCTGCCCTTCGAGCTGCCGCCGTTCGCCGACGTCTCCCTCGAGCACTGCCGCGAGGCGATCCTGGCCGGGATGGCCGAGCAGCGCGCGGAGCTGGACGCGATCACCGGTTCCACCGAGCCGCCGACCTTCGTCAACACCATCGAGGCGCTCGAGCGCTCGGGCCGGCTGCTGCGGCGCGCCGAGGCGGTGTTCGGCAACCTCGCGTCGTCGCTGTCGAGCCCGCGCCTGCGCGAGATCGAGCGCGAGCTGGCGCCGCTGGAGGCCGCGCACGCCGACGCGCTGCGGCTGGACCCGGCGCTGTTCGCCCGGGTCGACGCGGTGCACGCGACCCGGCACGAGGCGGGGCTGGACGCCGAGGCGGTCCGGCTGGTCGAGCGCCACCACCTCGACCGGGTGCTGGCCGGTGCCCGTCTCGACGACGCCGGCCGCGCCCGGCTGTCCGAGCTCAACCGGGAGCTCTCGGAGCTGTCCACGCAGTTCGGGCAGAACCTGCAGCTGGCCACCGAGGCCGCCGCCGTCCGGGTCGCCGACGCCGCCGACCTCGACGGGCTGGGTGAGGAGGAGGTGGCCGCGGCGGCGCGCGCGGCCGCGGACCGTGGCCTCGACGGGTACGTCCTGCCGCTGCTGCTGCCCACCGGCCAGCCGGTGCTGACCAAGCTGCGGGACCGGGAGCTGCGCCGCCGGGTGTTCGAGGCGTCGGTGGGCCGCGCGTCGTCGGGGGAGCACGACAACGGGCCGGTGGCCGCGCGGATCGCCCGGGTGCGGGCCGAGCGCGCGCGGCTGCTCGGCTTCGCCACCCACGCCGACCTGGTGCTGGCCGACCAGACCGCCGGCAGCACCGCCGCCGTCGACGCGATGCTGACCTCGATGGTCGGCCCGTCGACGGCCAACGCGCGGGCCGAGGCCGAGGTGCTGGCCGAGGTCGCCGCCGGTGACGGCGTCGCCGAGCTGGCGCCCTGGGACTGGGCCTTCTACAGCGAGCGGGTGCGCGCCGAGCGGTACTCGGTGGACACCACGGCGCTGCGGTCGTGGTTCGAGCTCGACCGCGTCCTGGTCGACGGCGTCTTCCGGGCCGCGGAGCTCCTCTACGGCTACCGCTTCACCCCCCGTCCCGAGCTGTCCGGCTACCACCCCGACGTGCGGGTCTGGGAGGTCACCGGGCCCGACGGCGAGCAGGTGGGCCTCTACCTCGGCGACTTCTTCGCCCGGGAGGGCAAGCGCGGCGGGGCGTGGATGAGCTCGTTCGTCACGCAGTCGCGGCTGCTGGGCACCCGGCCGGTCGTCGTCAACAACCTCAACGTGGCGCGTGCGCCCGAGGGCCGGCCGTCGCTGCTCACCCTCGACGAGGTCAACACGCTGTTCCACGAGTTCGGTCACGCGCTGCACGGGCTGAGCTCGGCGGTCACCTACCCGCGCTTCGCCGGCACCGCGGTGCCGCGGGACTTCGTCGAGTTCCCGAGCCAGGTCAACGAGATGTGGGCACTGTGGCCGGAGGTCCTGGGCCACTACGCGCGGCACGTGGAGACCGGCGAGCCGCTGCCGGCCGCCGTCGTCGAGGCGATCGACGCGGCGTCGCTGTGGGGCGAGGGCTTCGCCACGCTGGAGTACCTGGCGGCCACGCTGCTGGACCAGGCCTGGCACCGGATCACGCCGGAGACCGAGGTCGGCGACCCGGCGGAGTTCGAGCGCCGGGCGTTGGCCGACGCCGGCGTCGCCTCCGACCTGGTGCCGCCGCGCTACCGGACGACGTACTTCCAGCACGTGTTCGCCGGCGGCTACGCGGCCGGCTACTACTCCTACATCTGGTCGGAGGTCCTCGACGCCGACACCGTGGAGTGGTTCAAGGAGAACGGCGGCCTGCGGCGGGAGAACGGCGACGTCTTCCGCGACCGGCTGCTCGCCCGGGGTGGCTCGGTCGACCCGCTGGAGGCCTTCCGCGCCGTCCGCGGCCGGGACGCCGACCCGACCCCGCTGCTCCGTCGCCGCGGCCTCGCCCCCGCGTGAGCCGCGGCCGGCACTGCCGGTGTTCCTCGCGCACTGCCGGTGCTCCAGCGCCCGCACAGCACGAGGAACACCGGCAACCCGTGGGCGGGAGCGGGCGTCTACAGCCAGGGGAGCGAGAGGACGAGGTCCAGGTCGTCGGGGGCGTCGCCGTCGCGGACGAGCCGGTTGGGCTGGCGGTGGCCGCACGCGGTGCAGCGGTGGACCACCTGCCAGCCCTTGCCCGACTTCTCGACCAGCCCGATCGGCTCCATCAGCCCCCGGCACTCGCTGGCGCGGTCACCGGGCAGGTCGTCGACGTGCAGCGACCACAGGCAGAACGGGCAGTGGTTGCGGTAGTGCCCGTCGGTGTTCGCCGGGACGGGGGAGTGGCACCACCCGCACTCGAACCCGGTGTTCTCCGCGCGCCGGGACCGCACCCCGCGGCCCATGGGCGTCAGGGGACGAAGGGCTCGACGGCGACGACGTCGACGGTGATGTCGCGGCCGTTCGGGGCCTGGTAGGTGACCGTGGTGCCCGGCGCCGAGCCGAGGATCGCCGCGCCGAGCGCCGACTCCGGGGAGTAGACGGTCAGGTCCGTCGTCCCGGCGATCTCGCGCGAGCCGAGGAGGAACTTCTCGGTCTCGTCGTCGCCCTGGAACCTGATCGTGATGACCGTGCCGAGCTCGGCGGTGGTCGCCGTCGTCGGCGGCTCGCCCACGCGCGCCTTGCGGAGCAGGTCGGTGAGCTGCCGGATGCGGCCCTCCTGCTTGCCCTGCTCCTCCTTGGCGGCGTGGTAGCCGCCGTTCTCCTTGAGGTCGCCCTCCTCGCGGCGGGCGTTGATCTCGGCGGCCATGGCCGGCCGTCCGGCCACCAACTGGTCGAGCTCGGCCTTCAGCCGGTCGTGGGCCTCCTGGGTCAGCCAGATGCCCTGCTCTTCAGTGCCGGTGGTCACGCGGGGTACTCCTGCAGCTCGGGGGCCACCTCCCGGCCGGGAGGCGACGACGTCGATCCGGCCAAGCTAACACCGGCCGAGGGGCCCCTGCACGGACCTGTTCCGGTGGTGCCGGGGCCCCGCAGGAAGACGGAACGTATCCGATCGCACAGTGACGAGGAGCACATCCACCCGTCCGAGGGGCGGGGTCCGCGGCGTCCCGGTGACACACCGGGGGACACTGGTCGGGTGACCGACGCGGACCCGTTGCGCCTGCTCGCCGTGCACGCCCACCCCGACGACGAGTCGAGCAAGGGCGCGGCGACGATGGCGAAGTACGTCGCCGAGGGCGTCCAGGTGATGGTGGCGACGTGCACCGGCGGCGAGCGCGGCTCGGTGCTCAACCCGGCGCTCGACCGCCCCGAGGTGTGGGAGCGCCTCCCGCAGCTGCGCGCCGAGGAGATGGCGCGCGCCCGCGAGATCCTCGGCGTCCAGCAGGAGTTCCTCGGGTTCGTCGACTCGGGCCTGCCCGAGGGCGACCCGCTGCCGCCGCTGCCCGAGGGCTGCTTCGCGCTGGTGCCCACCGAGGAGGCCGCCGCGCCCCTGGTCGGGCTCATCCGCCGGTTCCGCCCGCACGTGGTGCTCACCTACGACGAGCGCGGCGGCTACCCGCACCCCGACCACGTCAAGACCCACGACGTCTCGGTGCTCGCCTTCGAGGCGGCCGGTGACCCCGAGCGCTACCCCGACCTCGGGGAGCCCTGGCAGCCGAGCAAGCTCTACTACCAGATGGGCTTCACGCTGACCCGGACGCGGGCGCTGCACGAGGCCATGCTCGAGACCGGCGCCGAGTCGCCCTACGCCGAGTGGCTGGCCGGCTGGGACCCCGAGCGCGACATGTCCCACCGGGTCACCACGCGGGTGCCCTGCGCCGAGTACTTCCCCGTCCGCGACGCCGCGCTCATCGCGCACGCCACCCAGATCGACCCGCAGGGCCGCTGGTTCGCCTGCCCGATGGACCTGCAGCAGCGGGTGTGGCCCACCGAGGACTACGAGCTGGCCCGCTCGCTGGTCGACTCGACCCTGCCCGAGGACGACCTGTTCGCCGGCATCCGGAGCGAGGTGCCGGTCCCGTGACGCTGCTGGGATCCGCCGGTCTGCAGGCCGTGCTCGCCGCCGAGCAGCAGCTGCCCGAGGACGTCGGCAAGTCCGGCCCGCTGGGCCTGTTCCTCATCCTCGTGCTGCTGGTCGCGTCGGTGCTGCTGGTCAAGTCGATGAGCGGGCACCTCAAGAAGCTGCCGCGCAGCTTCGACGAGGACGACGGGCCGTCGGTGGTCGTCCCCGACACCCCGGCCGAGCTCGTCGACCCGCCGCGGCAGCCCGGCCAGGACGTGCTCGACTCGCTGCGCCGGGCGCCGCGGGCCATCGAGGGACCCCGCCCCGAGGGCCGGCCCGGCGGCGACGGCCGGACGGACCCGCCCGCGCGCTGACGCCGGCGGGCCCGCCCAGCGGGTCAGAGCGCCGCGAGGTGCGGCTCGAGCGCCCGGTCGATCGCCGCCCGCGGCCGGGCGCCGACGATCGTCGTCACGACCTCGCCGTCCCGGAACAGGGACATCGTCGGCATGCCGAGCACGTGGTAGGCCCGGGTGACCTCCGGGTTGGCGTCGACGTCGAGCTGCACGACCCGCAGGCGGTCCCGCTCGGCCTCGGCCAGCTGCTCGAGGACCGGCGTCACCATGCGGCAGGGCCCGCACCACGACGCGGTGAAGTCGACGAGCACGGGCAGGTCGCTGGCGAGGACGTCGGCGGCGAACGTCGCGTCGGTGGTGGACGGCAGGGTGGTGCTCATCGGGCTCCCTCTCGGAGGACGGAGGCGACCAGCTGGTCGCCCGGGGTGATCTCGGCCCCGCAGTCGCACACCAGGTGCGCGCCCACGTGGCCGCCGCAGCCGGCGTGCCGGTAGGTCACGTCCGGCGGGCGGTCGTCGGCCAGGTGCCGCGCCGCCCAGTCGGAGAAGGCCGCCAGGACCGGCAGCAGGTCGCGGCCGGCCGGGGTGAGGACGTACTCGGGCCGCGGGCGGGCCCCCGGCAGCACGTACTCGCGCTGCTCGAGGACCCCCGCGGCCACCAGCCGGCGCAGCCGGTCGGCCAGGACGGTGCGCGGGGCGCCCGTCGTCTGCTGCAGGTCGGTGAACCTCCGGACGCCGAGCGCCGCCTCGCGGACGACGAGCAGCACCCAGCGGTCACCGAACAGGGAGAGCGCTTCCGTGACGGCCACAGTCCTGAGTATGGACTCTGGACTCAGCCTCGTCCAGCGGGGTGGAGGCCGGACGGCTCAGAGGAGGTCCTCGACCGGCGTCCGTCCGCCGTCGGCCACCGCCGCCGCGTAGCCGCCGCCGAGCGCGGCGCGCAGCCGGGGCTGCCACCGGTCGAGCTCGGCGACCTGTGACCGGGTGCGGGGGAGGCCGTGGTCGTCCCGCACCCGCTCGGCGCAGCCCAGCAGCCGGGCGGCGGCCGGCGCGTCCGCCGCGGCGAGAGTGGCCTCCGCGAGCAGCTCGAGGCTCTCCGCGACGGCGGCGGCGTGCCCGAGGTCCAGGGCGTTGCCGGCGGCCCGCCGGGACCGCTCCGACGCCGCGCCCGGGTCGCCACGGCGGAGCGCCACGCGGCCCAGCGTCTGCAGCGCCGCGGTGACGCCCTCGGGGTAGCCGGTCGCCTCGAACAGCCCGAGCGCCTCGCCGGCCAGGTCGCCGGCCCCGGGCAGCTCGCCCTCGGCCAGGCAGGTGCGGGCGTGCTGCTCCAGGCAGAGGGCGACCAGGTGCCGGTCGCCCGCGCGGTCCAGCACGGGCCGGGCCTCGAGCAGCAGCTCCCGCGCGCCCGCCGCGTCGCCCGCGTCGAGTGCCGTGCGGGCACGCAGCACCAGGCCCAGGCCCGCGCCGCTGTCGGAGCGCACCGACCGGTACAGGGCGATGGAGCGGTCCTGCGCCGCGGCGGCCTCCGCCGGCCGACCCAGGGCCCAGTGGGCCGTGCCCAGGTGCAGGAGGCTGCGGGCCTCGCCGCGGACGTCGCCGAGGGCGGCGAAGCCGGCCGCCGCCGCGCGGCACTCCCGCTCTGCGGTGTGCAGGTCTCCGACCGACTCGGCGTGCATGCCCCCGGCCAGCCGCAGCCGGGTGTCGAGCTGCGGACCGTGCGGCCCGGCGGCCCGCGCCGCGGCGACCCAGGCCCGGGCCTCGGCGAAGGAGCCCTCGTAGGACCAGTACCAGGACAGCGCGCACACCAGCCGGGCGCCGAGCCCCGCGCGCGACGGCGTGCCGTCGAGGCAGTGGCGCAGGGCCGCCCGCAGGTCGGGCCCGGCCGCCCGCAGGTCGGCGAACCAGCCGGCCTGGTCGGCGCCGCGGATGCTGCGGTCGGCCTCCTCGGCGAAGGCGGCGTACCAGCGGGCGTGCCGGTCCCGGGCCGACTCCACCTCGGCGGCGTCGCGCGCCAGGCGTGCCGCGGCGTGGGCCCGCACGGTCTCGAGCAGCCGGAAGTGGTCGTCGCCGGCCGCGGCCACGAGCGACTGCCGGACCAGCCGGAGCAGCAGCCGGAGACCGTCCGGGGCGAGGCCGGCACCGGCGACCTCGACCGCCGCCTCGAGGGGGAAGGGCCCGGTGAAGACCGACAGGCGGTCCAGGAAGACGGCCTCCTCGGCGGACAGCAGGCCGTAGCTCCAGTCCATGACGGCGCGCAGCCCCGCGTGCCGGCCGGAGCCCTCACCCTCGCCGAGCAGCCGCATGCGGTCGCCGAGCAGCGCCGCGGTCTTGGCCGGGCTGAGCGCCGCGGCGTGCGCGGCGGCGAGCTCGATGGCCAGCGGCAGCCCGTCGAGCAGGCGGCAGACGGCGGCGACGGCACCGGCGTTGCCGGCGTCGAGGACGAAGCCGGGGCGGGCCGCGGCCGCCCGCTCGCCGTACAGCTGCACCGCCGGCGACGCCGCGACCGCCGGCAGGTCGCCGTCGGCCGGGAGGGCCAGCGGTGACACCGCCACGACCAGCTCGCCGGGAACCCCCAGCGGGCGCCGGCTCGTCGCGAGGACGCCGAGGCGGGGACAGCCGGCGGTGAGCTCCCGGACCAGCCCGGCCACCTCGCCGGCCCGGTGCTCGCAGGTGTCGAGCACCAGCAGCGCGTCGCGGCCGCCGATCCCGCGCACCAGCTCCGCGACGGCGTCGTCCGCCGACGTCGAGCCGGTCCCCGTGGCCGCGGCGACGGCCACGACCACCCCGCCCGGGGGAGTGGCGGCCAGGTCGGTCCACCAGACGGTGCGCTCGGCCGTGCGCACGGCCTCGACCGCCAGCCGGGTCTTCCCGGTGCCGCCGGGTCCGGTGAGGGTGACCAGCCGGTGCCGGGACAGCGCCCGGCGCACCGCGGCGACCTCGGCGTCCCGGCCGACCAGCGAGGTGAGCGGCAGGGGCACCGGCGGCGGCGCCGGCGCGGCGGGCGG
>NZ_JBFNXQ010000104.1:0-17280 GCF_041018925.1 Geodermatophilus maliterrae | reverse complement strand
CGCCGCCGAGGCCCTGGGCCGGATCGGCGACGACGCCGCCGTCGACGTGCTGGCCGCCGCGGTGGCCGGCGAGGACGACGCCGTGCGCGCCGAGTGCGCCGACGCGCTGGCCGGCGCCGGCGAGGACGGCCGCGCCCGGCTGGCCGGGCACGCCTGGCGCTCCGGCACCGTCGGCGAGACCGCCCGCGCGGCACTGTCCAACCGGCCGCGCCCCCGCGACGCCCGGATCCGGACGGCGGCGTGATGCGCGAGACGCTGACCGGTCTGGTCACCACCCTGAACTGGGGGGTGCTCGGCTACGTCCTGCTGCTGGACACCTCGATGCTGCTGCTGGTGCTCGTCGGCGCCCGCCGGGTGGTCACCAACCTGCGCTGGGCCGGCTCGGAGGGCCTCGACCGCGTCTTCGCCAGCCCGCTGACGCCGGGCATCTCGGTGCTCGTGCCGGCCCACGACGAGGAGGCCGGCGTCCTGGACACGCTCGCCGCCGTCCTCGCGCAGCGCTATCCGCTGGTGGAGGTCGTGCTCGTCGACGACGGCTCCACCGACCGCACGTTCGACCTCGTCGCCGAGCGGTACGGCCTGACCCCGGTGACCCCGCGGTGGACGGCGCACACCCCGGTCGAGGGACGGGTGCTCTCGGTGCACCGGGCCACCACCGGCGACCCGCTCACCGTCGTCCGCAAGACCAGCGTCAGGCGCCGCTCCGACGCGCTCAACGCCGCGCTCAACCTGGCCCGGCACCCGCTGGTCTGCATGGTCGACGCCGACTCGTTGCTGGAGCCCGACGCGCTGCTCAAGGTGGCCCGGCCCTTCATCGAGGACCCGGAGCACGTCGTCGGCGCCGGCGGGGTGATCCGGACGGCGAACGCCGCGCTCACCGACCGCGGCGCCGTCGTCGAGCCCAGGCTCTCGCGCCGCTGGCTGGTGCGCATCCAGGCCGTGGAGTACCTGCGCTCGTTCCTGCTGGGCCGCACCACCTGGGCCGACGCCGACGCGCTGCTGATCATCTCCGGCGCGTTCGGGCTGTTCCGCCGCGACGCCGTCGTCGAGGTCGGCGGCCTGGACCCGCGGTCGCTGGCCGAGGACGCCGAGCTGGTCGTCACCCTGCAGGAGCACCTGCGCCGCGCCGGCCGGCCCTCGCGGATGGTGTTCGTCCCCGAGACCGTCTGCTGGACCGAGGTGCCCGAGACCTGGTCGGTGCTCGGCCGGCAGCGGCAGCGCTGGTCGCACGGGCTGGCGCAGCTGCTCTGGAAGCACCGGCGGATGGTCGGCAACCCCCGTTTCGGCGCGGTCGGCCTGCTCGCGCTGCCGTTCTTCCTGGTCTTCGAGCTGCTCGGCCCGGTGGTGGAGGTCGCGGGCCTCGCCTCGGTCGCGGTGGCCGCCGTCCTCGGGTTGCTCGACCCCGGCACCGCCGCGCTCATGGTGGCCGTCGCGCTCGCGCTGGGGGTGCTGGTGTCGACCGCCGTCGTGGCCGTCGAGGAGTTCACCTTCCACCGCTACCGCAGCGGGAAGGACCTGCGCGCGCTGCTGCTGGCCGGCGCGGTGGAGAACCTCGGCTACCGGCAGGTGCACGCCTGGTACCGGCTGCGCGGGCTGGTGGCCGCCCTCGCCCGCCGCGACCCGGTGTGGACCGCGATGCCCCGGACCGGCTTCACCACCGCTGCCTCCGAGGCGTAGGGGCGACCCCACCTCCCGCGACGTCGGGACGGGCCCCCGGACAGGCGTGCGGCCCGTGTCCCGTGCCCGGGGCCCCGTGCTCCGGCCGTGCGAGGACCGACGCCGACGACCTGCTCGAGACGCTGCACGGCGCCGGGTGATGAGTTCTCGGGCCGTCCGCCGTCACACAGACCATGAGCTCCCTCACCGACGACCTCCGGCCGCTCGACGAGCAGACCTCCGGCGCCCGCGTCGAGCCGCACCGCCGCGAGTTGCACGTCCACTGCTACCGCCTGCTCGGGTCGTTCGAGGAGACCGAGGACCTCGTCCAGGAGGCGTTCCTGCGCGCGTGGCGCCGGCGCGAGACGTACGAGGGCCGCCTCGACGCGCTCGACGAGCGCCCGCGGCGGCCGAGCGCGAGCGGCGAGGTCGCCTGGATGCAGCCCTACCCCGACGAGCTCCTCGAGCAGCTGCCCGACCGGCGCGGGGGCCCGGAGGACGTGGCGCTCGCCGAGGAGACCGCCCGGCTGCTCGAGACGACAGAGGCGTCGGTCGACTCCGCGCCGCAGCGTGCGCGGGCTGGGTGGCGGGAGAGCCTGCCCGAGGACCGCGAGGCGTGGCGACACGCCGCCCAGCCGACCGCAGCCGAACGGGAGCTGCTCGCCCGCCACGTCGAGTGCAGCGAGCGCGCCGACGCCGCGGGCCCGGACGGCGGGTTCGGATCGGAGGCGTTCGGCAGCATGCGTTGCGTGGTCACCCGCGCCAACGGTCAGCCCGCGGTCGCGGGCCACCTGCGCGAGCCGGGCGACGCCGTACACGAACCGCTGGCGATCGACGTCCTGCCCGTGCAGGACGGGGTCGTCACCGAGATCGTCACCTTCGACGGCGCGGGGTTCGAGCACTTCGACCTGCCGGCCACGCTCAGCGCGGCGGTCGGCACGAGATGAACGCCCCCGCCTCGATCACCGTCACGCCGGTCTTCGTCGCCGACCTGCTCGCCGTGGGCGAGCGGATGCCGGTCCACGTGCACGTCATCGACCATCCCGATGCGCGCGTGCTGGTCGACACCGGCCTGACGCAGCTGCATCCGGCGGTCGCCGACCTCGATCCCCGCCTCCGGCCACTGAGCGAGCAGGACTTCGATCTCGCCGGCATCGACATCGTCGTCAACACACACCTGCACTTCGACCACTGCGGCGGCAACCACCTCTTCACCGGAAGGCCGATCCACGTCCAGCGTCGGGAGCTCGACGACGCGCGGGGCGAGGACGACTACACCGTTCGCGAGTGGGTCGAGGCGCCCGGCGTGCGGTACGTGCCGGTCGACGGCGAGCTCGAGCTGCTTCCCGGGCTCCGACTCGTCCCGGCGCCGGGCCACACGCACGGCACTCAGGTGGTGGTCGTCGAGACCGGCGGGCACCCGGTCGTCGTCGGCGGCGACGTGGCAGTGTGGTTCGGCGAGCTCGACGAGCCGCACACCGAAGGCCAGCTGCGGGTGCGGGCGCTCGACCCCGAGCTGGTGTGGCTCGCGCACGAGCACCAGCCATGGCGACCCCGCACCGTCTGAGGCATCACGCCGGCGCTCTGTGGGTCGTGGAGTGGCATCCACGTCGTCCGCAGCGGGACCGGTACTCGGAACCAGTCGGATGGGGTCAGCTCGGCCGCCGAGCGGCGAGGACGACCTGGGCCGGAAGAGCGGGGGCCGATGGACTCGCAGGTGTCGGCGGCAGCCGCAACTCGGCAACCGCGTGGAGGCCGGCCCGGGACAGGAGGGTGACCAGTTGCCGGGGCTGCCACAGACGGGTCGTCCAGGTGACCGGCACCCCGTAGACCTCGGTGCGCTCGATGTCGCCGTCGCCCACGTGCGTGCCCAGCAGGAGCTGACCGCCAGGGACCAGCGCCCGGGCGAACGAGGTGAGCACGTCCGGCAGCACGTCGCGGGGCAGGTTGAACAGCGACCACCAGCCGAGGACACCACCGAGGGATCCATCGGCCAGGTCGAGCTCGGTGGCCGAGGCAACGGCGAACCGCAGGGCAGGGTGCAGCCGGCGGGCGTGCGCGATCATCCGCGGCGACAGGTCGACACCGGAGACGTCGACGCCCAGCCCCGCGAGGTGGGCGGTGACCGTTCCCGGGCCACAGCCGACGTCGAGCACCGGCCCGAGAGCGCGGACGTCCTCGGCGAACGCTCCGAGGGTGGCGCGCAGCCACGGGGCCGGCGCCAGGTCACCGACACTCATCGCGACGTAGTCGTCGGCCACCCGGTCGTAGGACGCCCGAACTGTCTGCAGGTCCGCGGGCTGGACACCTGAGTCGGACACGAAGACCGAGGCTAGAGGCCCATCAGGGCTGACGCGCAAGTCGCAGATCCCCGCATGTCGCCGCTCGGGGGGTCCCCTGCGGGACATCGGCGGGCGGCTGCCCCCCTGGGACACCGCCGTAGCGGAGTGGACCTGCGGGCGGCGCTGCGGTGCGGCACGGCGAGCAGCGGCGCTCACGGTCACCACCTTGACAGGCAAGCGAAGACTTGCCTATAACGGTGCCCGTGGACGCGGACCCCGACCTGTTCAAGGCCATCGGTGACGCGACGCGACGCACCATCCTGGACGAGCTGACCGACAAGGACGGTCAGACATTGTTCGAGATCTGCGGCCGGCTGACCATGAAGCACGGCCTGGCCTCCTCGCGCCAGGCCATCTCGCAGCACCTCGCAGTGCTCGAGCAGGCCGGCCTGGTGCACACCCGGCGACAGGGCCGGTACAAGTTCCACCACATCGACACGAGCCCGCTTCGCTCGATCGTCGAACGGTGGCACATCGACCGAGAGGACCCGAACCCGTGATCCGCATCAACCTCACCAGCGTGTGGGTCGACGACCAGGCCAAGGCGCTCGACTTCTACACCAGCAAGCTGGGGTTCACGAAGAAGACCGACGTGCCCGCCGGCGAGCACCGCTGGCTCACCGTGGTCTCCCCCGCCGACCCGGACGGCGTCGAGCTGCTGCTGGAGCCGGACGCCCACCCGGCGGCGCGCCCGCTCAAGGAGGCCCTGGCCGCCGACGGGATCCCGTTCACCCAGTTCGCCGTCGACGACGTGTACGCCGAGGTCGAGCGGCTCAAGGGGCTGGGCGTGCAGTTCACCCAGGACGCGACCGACTACGGGCCGGTGGTCACCGCCGTCCTCGACGACACCTGCGGCAACCTGATCCAGCTCGCCACCATGAAGTAGTTGCTCACTCCCGACGGGAGGCAGCCGGACCAGCCGGCCGCTGCGTCGGCGGAGGGGATCGCGCGCCGTAGGTTGGGATCCGTGCCCAGCGACCCGCCGTCGGACGCCGAAACGGTCTACCGGATCGCCACTGCCAACCGGCTGCTGGCCGCCGGGATGTTCGCGGACCTCACTCAGGAGCAGTGGCGCACGCCGAGCCTGTGCGCCGGATGGACCGTCCGCGAGATCGCAGCCCACCTCCTCGAGCCCCTCGAGGCCAGGATCGGCACGGTCGGGCTGCTGACCAACCTGGTGCGCTATCGCGGCTCCCTGGACCGCATGGTCGACGAGACGGCCCGCAGGGTCGCGGCCCGACCCACCGACGAGATCGTCGCCGGTCTGCGCGAGCGGGCCTCGACACGACTGAAGCCGCCCGTGGTCGGGCCGGCGGGTCCGATGACCGACACCTGCATCCACCTCCGTGACGCGGCCCGTCCCCTCGGCCTCGACGTCTGCCCGTCTCCGGCGAGCTGGCGTCCGGCCCTGGACTTCCTCGTCTCCAGGCCGGCCGCCAGGGGCTTCATCCCTCGTGACCGACTCGCCGGCCTGTGCTTCACCGCGACCGATCAGGACTGGCGGCACGGCGACGGGCTGGAAGTCCTCGGTACCAGCGAGGCCATCGCCATGGCTGTCTCCGGACGCGCCACCGCCCTCGACGACCTCGCCGGCCCCGGCGTCGACGTGCTCCGTCCCCGGATCGCGCGGGCCTCACCCGCCGAGCCGTAGGTCCGACCGACCCGGGACCGGGCCAGTGTGTCGCAGGACGATCCCGTGCGAGACGTCGGCGGCCGGCTGCCCCGGCCCTCCCGAACGTCGCCGTGGCGGGTTCGGTGCGGGACACGCGGCGCCGCGGCGGCCCGACTGCTCCGAGCCAGCCGGAGCGGTCGCAGCTGTCGGGATCCCGGCAGCGACCCGGCGGGGCGGTGTCGGATCGAGGGTGAGGCGACCGAGTCCGAGCCTGCGAGGATCGTCGGGTGCGACTCGAGCAGACGTTCGCCTGGCGAGGACGTCGGGTGAGATGGGACGTCTGGGGCGATGGCCCACCGGTGGTGTTCTGCCACGGCACCCCGTGGTCCTCGGCGCTCTGGCACCCCTTCGCCGACGCGCTGAGCCCCTGGTTCCGGGTCCACCTGTGGGACATGCCCGGATACGGCCAGTCCTCGATGGAGGCCGAGCACCGCGTCTCGCTCGACGTGCAGGGCGACTTGCTCGCCGATCTCATGAGCCACTGGGGACTGGACCGGCCACACCTCATCGCCCACGACTACGGCGGGGCCGTCGCACTGCGCGCACACCTGCTCCACGGCGCGCTCTACAGCTCCCTGGCCCTGGTCGACGTCGTGGCGCTTGCGCCGTGGGGCTCGGAGTTCTTCCGCCTGGTCCGCGACAACGCCGAGGTCTTCGCCGCCCTGCCGGCCGCTGTGCACGAGGGCGCGGTGCGCGGGTACATCGAGGGAGCCAGCCATCGCGGCCTCGACGAGCGTCAGATGTGCACGCTGGTCGAGCCGTGGCTCGGATCGCTGGGCCAGGCGGCGTTCTATCGGCAGATCGCACAGGCCGACCAGGCCTACACCGACGAGGTGGAGCCGCTGTACGGCTCGCTGGCGCTGCCGGTCCTCATCGTCTGGGGTGCCGAGGACACCTGGCTCCCGGTCGACCGGGCTCATGCCCTGGCCGAGGCGATACCCGGGGCCCGTCTGCAGCTCGTCCGGGATGCGGGGCACCTGATCCAGGTGGACGCTCCCGAGCGACTTGCCACCGTCCTGCACGGTTGGCTCGCCGAGCAGCGACAGCGCCCGGCCTGAGTGAGGCCACGGCGCTTCCCGCAACCGGATCCCCCGCGGGACACCACGACCACGCTCGCGCACCGCCCCAGGGGTCGCCGGTAGCGGTTCGGCTGCCGGCACGCCGATCCTCGGTCAGTGGTCGCCTCGGGGGCAGCAGGATCTGGAGGAGTCGATGGAGCAGGTCGCGCAGCTGTTCGCGCCGAGTCTGCGGTAGGGGCTCGAGAAAGCGCTGGTCGCAGTCAGCCAGGGCCTCGGCGGCCCGGGCGCGCAGCCGGTCGCCGGCCTCGGTGAGCGTGACTCGGTGGGCCCGGCGGTTGGCGGGGTCGGGGACCCGGCGGATCAGGCCACGTGCCTGCAGGCCGGCGAGCAGCTTGACGGTGCTGGTCCGGTCGATGCCCAGCGCCGCGCCCAGCCGGTGCTGCGCCGAGGGGGCGCCACCCTCCAACACGGCCAGGACGCCGTACTCCCGGCCGGACGGGCCCAGCCCGGTCAGCTCCTGCTCGCCCATCGTCTGCGCACGGGCCAGCGCCAGCTGGAGCAGGAACGCGACCCGGTCAGTCAGCGTGGCCGGCAGGGCCGGTGGGTCGGGCGGTGTGCGCACCCAGCACCCCCTCCGGTGTTGTCAGCACCGCTGACGTTCCGCTGATCGCCCCTCGGGAAATTCTCGTGCGCGTGCTGGTGACTGGAGCGACCGGCTTCCTCGGATCGGCCGTAGTGCGCGCGTTGCGCGCCGGGGGACACGAGGTGCACGGCCTGGTCCGCGATCCGGTGCGAGCCGGCTCGGTGGCCGCCACCGGCGCCGTCGTGCACCGCGGGGACATGCTGGATCCGGCCTCCTACGTACCGCTGGTCACCGACGTCGACGCCGTGATCCACGCAGCGCAGCTCGCTGTACCCGGCCGGCTCACCCCGGCCCGGTCCCGTCGACTGTTCGACGCCGACGCGCTGATGACCCACTCACTCGCCGACGCCTGCTCACAGTCCGGTCGGCGGCTGGTCTACACCGGGGGCTGCTTCGACTGGGGTGACCACGGCGAGGACTGGATCGACGAGGACACCCGCTCACCCCCTCCCCGATGGGGATCGGACACGCGCGCCAGGCCGTCGACCTGGACCGGCGTCACCGCGAGGAGGGCCTGGACGTCGTCCGGCTGTCCCCGGGATTCGTCTTCGGCCCCGGTGGGCTGCTCGCCTCCGCGTCCGTCGAGCAGGCCCGCAACGGCCAGCTGCGGTGCATCGGCCGGGGCCGGAACTGGTGGAGCTGTGTGCACGTCGAGGACCTCGCCGCCGCCTACCTCGCCGCGCTGACCCGCGCGCCGGCCGGCGCGGCGTTCGCCGTCGTCGACGATGAGCCGCTGCGACTGCGCGAGCTCACCGACCTGACCACCGACGCCCTCGACCGCCCGAGGGTCGGTACCGCTCCACCGGCCCTGATCAGCCTTCTCCTGGGCCGCACCCTGGTCGCCAGCCTGGTCACCTCGTTCCGGATCAGCAGCGCCCGCATCCGCGAGCAGCTCGGCTGGACTCCGACCAGAGCCCGGTTCCGCGACCAGGTCGCCGCCACCGTCGCCGCAACTCCCTGAGCACAACGCGAGCCAGGCTCCCGACACCGGGCGCTCGGCCGGGCCGGGGAAGCCCTGCAGGTGGACCAGCCAGTCGTCCCGGTGGTCGACCGCTGTTCGGTGATGGCGGTCTGAGACCTCCGACCCGTCTCTGAGGGCGGCCTCAGGGACAGTGGCCTCAGCTTCCCGCTTGCCGTGCACGAGACTGCTGGACGCGTCTGCGCCGCAGAATGATCGCCTTCGGCCGACACCTTGAGGACCACCGCTTCCTGCAGATGAGGACGCGGAAGGTCCGTCCCATCGGCGCCGCCTGGGTGGACACTGCTCCCCCATGCTGGCGTCTCGCCAGGAGAGCGTCATGACGAGCATGTGCAGAGATCCCCGTCGCATCCATGCCGGGCCGCCCTCACCCGCCGACGCCTCGCGATCCCGGGGTGGCTGTCCGCCGACAGGGGATCGGAATGGCCCTCGTCCCGAGGCTCCCGCGCCGACGGCTTCTGAACGCGTTGCAGGCGAAGGAGGGAAGCATGCGATCAGTGGACGTGTCCGCCGTGTTCCCGCTGAGTCCTGAGGAGACCTGGGACTTCCTGTTCGGCGACCAACTGCGCCACATCGTGCAGTTCTCCCCGACGGTCGCAGCCGTGGAGGAATTTGAGATGCGCCCGGACGGGACACCCTTCTACAGGATGGTCAACAAGCTCGGCCCGCTCCGCAAGCGAAGCACCTCCGACTATTTCATCCACGAACGCCCGACCCGGTCCGCCAACCGCGTTCTCGGCCTCCCAGTGGGTGGCGAGTTCCACATGACGTTCGAACCCGTTCCAGGAGGGACCCGGGTGAGCGGGCATTGGCAGGTGCAGGCACAGAACCGGCTGGCCGGCGCGCTCCCACGCATGATGCACCCGCTGTTGACCTGGTACCTGCAGCGCGAACTGCGCGCTTGGGCTCGGGGGGCCGAACCCAGGGACAGGATTCCCTGATGACCGCATCGGCCATCCCCCGAACGACGTCATGCACGCCTGGCCCGTGGGACGTCAACCCTGCATGACACCCCATGTGTCGCTCACCGGATCACAGGGAGGTTTCCATGCCGATCGACAACGACGTCTACAACAGGCACGCCGCTGGGTGGTGGGACGAGGACGAACCGCTCAACCTGCTGCACGGCAGCGTCACCCCGGCGCGCTTCGGCTACTTCGTCGCTGTCTTGCACAGGCTCGGGCGGGACCCATCCGGGCTTCGCGCCCTCGACATCGGCTGCGGAGGTGGATTCCTCGCGGAGGAGTTCGCCCGACTGGGATGTCGAGTCGTGGGCGTCGATCCGTCCGCGCCCTCCCTTGAGACCGCTCGCCGTCATACAGCACAGTCCGGGCTGGAGATCGACTACCGCGTCGGCTCCGGGGAGGACCTGCCAGTGCAGGACGGTGAATTCGACCTCGCCTATTGCTGCGACGTTCTCGAGCACGTCACCGACCTCAACCAGGTGATCCGCGAGACCGCTCGTGCGCTGAAGCCCGGCGGGATCTACCTGTTCGACACGGTCAACCGCACGTGGGCCAGCAAGCTCCTGGCCATCAAGGTCATGCAGGAGTGGCGCATGACGCGCGCGTTCGACACTCCAGTGCACGAGTACGACATGTTCATCACGCCGAAGGACCTCAGCACCACGATGACTCGCCACGGTCTGCGCCTGCACGAGACGGTGGGATTGGGACCACGAGCCAAGAACCCGGCGAGCGCTGTCCTCGGCTTCATGCGAGCCCGACGGGGACAGGTGTCGTACGGGGAACTGAGCCGCAAACTCAACTTCGGGCAGACGAAAAGCAAGGCGGTGTCCTACATGGGTTATGCGACACGGGAGGCCCAGTAAGAGCTTGTCTCACGTGGATGGCCGGTGATCTGCGAGGTGTTGTCCGGTCGTGGCAGAACGACTGGGCCTGGAGCTGGTGCCCGACGGGTTGTGGAACATCGTCGAGCCGTTGATCCCGGCGCAGCGCGAGCGCCCGCAGGGCGGCGGCACCCGGTACATCGAGGACCGGGCGGTGTTCACCGCGATCGTCTACGTGCTGACCACCGGCTGCGCCTGGCGGCACCTGCCAGCGGAGTTCGGCGTCGCCCAGGCCACCGCGCACCGCCGCTTCGTCACCTGGACCGAGGCCGGACTGTGGTGGCGCCTGCACCGAGCGGTGCTCGACCGCCTCGGCGAGCAGGGGGCGATCGAGTGGTCCCGGGCGGTGGTCGACGCGGCCAGCGTCCGGGCGAAAAAAGGGGGCCCGCTGACCGGGCCGAACCCGGTCGACCGCGGCACACCCGGCTCCAAGCTGCACGTGCTCACCGTCCCCCGCAAGCGGGAGGTGCCCTCAGCCGGCGGGCCTGCCGCTGGCCGTGGCGACCTCGGCGGCCAACACCCACGACAGCCTCGCACTCATCCCGCTGGTGCAGGCCATCCCCGCGATCCGCTCCCGGCGCGGACCGCGCCGGCGGTGGCCGGCCAGGCTGCACGCGGACAAGGGCTACGACTACCCACACCTACGGGTCTGGCTGCGCCGGCGCCGCATCACCCCGCGCATCGCCCGCCGCGGCGTGGAGACCTCCACCCGGCTGGGCCGGCACCGCTGGGTCGTCGAGCGCTGCTTCGCCTGGCTGACCGGCTACCGCCGGCTCACCCTGCGGTACGAACGCTCCGCCCGGCTGGTCACCGCATTCCTCACCCTGGCCGCCACGCTGACCTGCTACAAGAAGCTCGGCACGTGAGACAAGCTCTCAGCAACAGCTTCCTAGGCAGGATCGTCGAGGTGTGCCTGGTCACCGAGGACCACCGGCGCACGATGGAAGGCCTCGCGCGCCTCGGGATCGGCGCGTTCCGGGTCTACACCTTCGACGCCGGCAACACCGTCGATCGGACGGGACTGCCCCCGGTTCTGGTGACTCCTCGCCGGTGAGGGCTGGGGCGCCGCAAGCCGGCCTGATCCTGATCCGCCACCTTGCCCACACCCTGATCAGGGAGGCGACCGAGCCGCAGCACTCACTCTCGATCATCGAGGTCATCACCCGGTTGGGCTCCCCGAACCCCGCGAAGACGTTACTGGAGGAGGCCTTCGACATCGGGGGGGAGCGCAATGACTCGTGGGGCGGGACGGCGCCGGCGGCCGCTCCATCGGCTGGTGTCCGTCGAGGGATCCCGTATCGGACGTCGGCGCCGCGCCTTCGGCGTTCACCCAGGCGCCGCCCGCGCGACGGCGCGGTACACCTGTCGGGCGCGGTCGAGCACTGCGACGAGGTCGCCGAGCTGGCGCTCGCGCCGCTGCGGGTCGAACCGGCCGTGCTCGGTCACCAGTGACTGCAGCCCATCGAGCACGGCGAGGCACCAGCAGGCGGACTCGGAGCGCGCGACGCGGCGCCCGGCGACGTCGACGTACACCGGGGTGGTGTGGGCGAACACGGGTGCGCCGACCGTGTAGGGGTCGTCGTCGCCGTGTGCGGCGGCCGCCAGCCAGGACCCGGCCTCACCGAGCACCACCTCGTGGTGCAGCTCGTCACCGGCAGTGGCGGCGAGCTCGCCGTCGGGCCCGTAGAGCACCAGTCGCCGTACACCGGAACCGACCACCTGCACGCGGACGGTCAGCCGCTCGCCCGGCCGACGGTCGAGGACCGTGCCCGGGCCGTGCCCGTCGACGTCGAGGGTGAGCCAGGGGCCGTTGGTGACGACGGTCCGGCCGGCGCGGATGGCGTCGGCGAACGCCGCTGCCGACAGACGGGCACCACCGAGCTTCGCGTAGACCCGGCCCCAGCCCGGTGGGTTGGAAGCGGGGGCCGGACCATGGGCGAAGGAGAGGAAGGTGTCGGTGCCCGCGGTGGCCGCCAGGCGCAGCCCGCAGGAGAGCAGGTGGTGGTAGAGCACCAGCGCGCCGCGGTCGTCGAAGCAGGAGACCAGCTCGATGGCGTCGACCACGCCCAGCGCGGCGTCGGCCACCAGCTCGCGTGCCTCCACCGTGCGGTGGGGGCTGAGCAGGTCGTCGGCCTCGGCCAGCGGTGAGTACACGGGGTGCGCATAGGTGGTGGCGGCCCCGAGGGCCCGCATCTGCTCGCACGCGACGCTGTTCGGTGGCCAGTCCCACGGGTGCTCGCTGCCCTCGTGGCCGGTGTGCAGCACATCCGGTACCCCGGCTAGACCCAGCCCGTGCACGTGCCCGAGCAGGTCGTTGCGGTACTCCAGACCGGCACGGGCGACCATGCCGTCGCGCGCCCACAGGTCGGCACCGGCAGTCGACTCCAGCAGCTCCAGGTCGTAGACCAGTGATCCGCCGAGGTTGCCGGCCGTGAGGTGCATCAGGTGCAGGCCCTCGCCGCGTTGCATCCGCGCGGCGTCGACGGGGTGCACGACGTGATCGCCGCTGTAGTTGAGGTGCACGTGCAGGTCCGCACTGAACCAGCCGTCCGCGGCCGGGGCGAACCGCCGGGCCGGCCGGTAGTCCAGCTCGACGGTCTGGCCGGGGGTCGGTTCGGGCGCGAACTCCTGCCGCTCGAACTCCAACCCGCGAGCGGCGGTCACGTGCAGCGGCCCGGCCGGCACGGCCATGGTGACCGTTCCCGGGTCGGTGTGGAAGAACGGCCGGTCGTCCGCGTCCCACTTGCGCGGTACCCCGCCCGCGAACCACGCGCCGCCGGTGGCGTCCAGCACGGACCAGCGGGCCCCGTCGGGGCAGGTCAGCCGGAGCGTCGCCGCCGGAGTCGCGACGACGGCCCCGTCGACGTCCAGTCGCTCGGGACCGCACACGACCGCGATCGGCGGCGCGTCGGCGTCGAGGTCGAGGGTGCACAGGCCGGCGCCTCCGGTCGGCACGGCGACGTCCTCGCCCGCCACCGTGACGGCGACGTCGCGGTCGAGTCCGGAGTCGATCACCACGTCGACCTGGACCGCCCCGCCGGCGATCCCCGGGCGGGGCGGGCCGAGGCGCGCGGAGGGGGCGCCGTCCGCGTCGATGGAGACCAGCACCAGACCCGCGGGGACGACGTCGCCGACTGCGGCGCGGACTGCTCCCGCCCAGTCCCCGGTTCCGGCGAACTGGTCGAAGACCGGCCCGAGCCGGGAGAACCGGGCCCATCGGAAGAAGTCCGGCAGCGCCTGCTCGCCCCAGCCGAAGCCCTGCTCGTCGCGCATCCGGCGGTAGCGCGCCACCATCTCGATCACCGCGGGCGGCAGCCCCAGCACGCCGTCGTCCTCACAGCACATCGCTCTCCCCTCCCGGGGACCCGGCACGTCGCCGGGCCCTCGTGAGCCGGCGCCGCTCGTACAGACCCTGCGAACGCGCGGAAGTCATCGCGAGGAGCCGGCTGGGATCGCGTGGTGGTCGCTGCCCTCAGGCGCGCGGTTCGCGGCCGACCGGCTGCCTCGGCTCGCCGAACAAGGGCTGCGCGGCGCGGAGCGGGGCGTGCACCGGTGCGGCGGCCGTGACCGGCAGCGGCGCGCCGTCCACGACGACGGTCACCGGCCCCTCGCCGCGCACCAGCGTGACCGTGGTGCCCTCCCGCGTGGTCTCGACGCGGAGCAGCCTGCCGCGCCAGGTGAGGTGGTAGGCGGTGCGCGCGAGCGAGGACGGCAGCAGGGGCGCGATCTCGAGGTCCTCGTGGTCCTCCCGCAGCCCGCCGAGACCGGCGGTGAACGCCAGCCACGCCCCCGCCACCGCGGCCAGGTGCAGACCCTTCGCGGTGTCACCCTGGACGTCCCGCAGGTCGACGAGGGCGCACTCCCTGAGGTAGCGCAGCGCGAGGTCGGGGTGCTGCGCCTGGGCGCACACGACCGCCTGGACGGCGGCCGACAGGGAGGAGTCCCGGACGGTGCGCGCCTCGTAGTGGTCGAGGTCGCGGGCCACCTCCTCGGCGGTGAAGTCGTCGCGGCACCACCACAGCGCCTGGACCAGGTCGGCCTGCTTGAGCACCTGACGCCGGTAGAACGTGGCGTAGTGGTGGTGCTCCTGCACCGGGTAGGCGTCGCGCTCGTCCTCGAACCGCCACTCGGGATAGGCCGTGAAGTTCTCGTTCGCCGGGTGCACGCGCAGGCCCTCGTCCCACGGGACGTGGACGGCCTGTGCGGCGGTCCGCCAGGTGGCGGTCTCGCTGTGGTCCACGCCCAGCTGCGACGCGCGCGCCGCCGAGCGGGTGCACGCGTCGGCGGCGCGCAGCAGGTTGTGCCGGGCCATCAGGTTGGTGAAGACGTTGTCGTCGACGACCCCGGTGTACTCGTCCGGCCCCGTCATCCCGAAGAGGTGCCAGCCGCCGGCCGCGTCCTCGTGGCCCAGCGACATCCACAACCGCGCCGTCTCCACCAGCACCTCCAGGCCGCCGACGGAGTCGAGGTCGGCGCCCGTGACGCCGCAGTAGAGCCAGAAGGCACGGGCGACGTCGGCGTTGACGTGCATCGCCGCCGTGCTCGCCGGCCAGTACGCGGAGACCTCGCGCCCGCTGATGGTGCGCCACGCGAAGGCCGCGCCGTCCAGCCCGAGCGTCCCGGCACGCTCGCGGGCGAGGTCGAGCGTCGAGGCGCGCCACCGCAGCAGCCGTGCCGCCGCGTCCGGGCGCAGCAGTGCCAGGGCGGGCAGGACGAACCCCTCGACGTCCCAGAAGGTGTGGCCGCTGTACCCCGGCCCGGTGAGTCCCTTGGCGCCCACCGGGGCGCCCGAGATGCAGGCGGCGGAGCAGAACAGCTGGAAGACGGCGAAGCGCAGCGCCTGCTGGAGCTCGGGGTCGCCGTCGACCTCGACGTCGGCCGTCGCCCACAGCTCGTCGAGCACGGCCCGCTGGCCCGCGAGCAGGCCGTCCCACCCGAGGTCGAGCGCCGAGTGCACGGCGGCCGACGCCTGCCCCGCCAGGGAGTCGGCCGCGGCGTCGTGCGACCAGGCGTACCCGACGACCTTGAGGATCGTGAGGCTCCCGCCGGCCCGCAGGTCGGCGGCGACCGTGGTGACGACGTGGTCCGGGTCGAGGTGTGTGCTCACCCGCCCGCCGTCGACCTCGTGGTCCACGGCGGCGGCGAGCCCGATGCCCGACCGGCGCGTCCGGACGGCGACGACGCCACCGCTGTCCGCGCGGACCTCGGCGAGCGGCTCGAAGGCGTCGTCGAGGGCAGGCGCGACACGCGGGTCGTCGTTGTCCACGCCCGTGGGCGTGACCTCCCCGGAGGCGAGCTCGGAGCGCACGACGACGTGCGCGGGCCCGTCCAGGGCGCGGACCTCGTACCGCACGGCGCAGATCGACCGCTCGACGAGGGAGACGACCCGCCGCGAGGTCACCTCCAGCGACGTGCCCGAAGGGGCCGTCCAGCACACACGGCGGTCGAGCGTGCCGGTGCGCAGGTCCAGCGTGCGTTCGTGGACCTGCGGCCGGACCTCGCGCACGTCGAGCGGGACGCCGTCGACCAACAGGCGCAGCGGCGTGCCGTCGGCGACGGTGAGCATCGCCTGTCCCTGCTCGGGTTGCCCGTAGCCGCCCTCGGGATAGGACAGCGGGTGGACCTCGTAGACCCCGGACAGGTGGGTGCCGCGCATGGCGTGGGGCTCGACCTCGTCGAGCGTCCCCCGGATCCCGACGTAGCCGTTGGAGAGGCTGAAGACGGACTCGGCGACGGCGAGCGTCCCGGGGTCCACGTGTGGCTCGCGGACCAGCCACGGGTCGACGTCGAGTCTCAGGGCGCTCACGTGCGGTCCTCGCCGTCCTCGTCCGGGCACGGGACGGACGCCGGGGCCGGCGTCCCGCTCCCCGTCCTACCGGTCGGCACCCCTCCGGCGCGACAGGAGGCAGCGGCCGCCCCACCTCGGAGGCACCGCCGCCCCCGCGTGCCGCGCCGCCCACCCGGTCCTGCCCCCGGAGGGTGAACCGCCCGGGGACGATCCCTCCACCCGGACCGCCGCCGCGCCGATGGAGCAGCTGTGGACCTGCCTGCGATCCTGCGCCCCCGTGACGAGGTGTTCGCCGCCCGAGCCCTGGCGGCGATGTTCCTCGGCTCCGCGCTGCTGCTCGTCACGTACGTGCTGGTGCAGCCCACACCCCTGCCCGAGGGTGGCGTGGCGGTCGCGGTCGGGCTGCTCACCGGGCTGGTCGCCTGCGGCGTGGCGCTCGTCACCGTCCGACGGCAGGTGCTGACCAGGCTGTGCGTGTGGGTGGTGCTGCCGGTCGCGGGGCTGGGCGTCATCAGCACCGTGGCGGCGCTGATGCCCGAGCGGCTCGACCTGGCCCACCCCCTCTTCGGGCTCGTCATCCTCTACACCGCCTCCCAGCTGCGCGCTCCCGTCGCCGCCGTGGTCACCGCCCTGACCATCGGGTGCGACGTCACGGTGCTGGCGCTGATCGAGCCGCCGGCGGAGGCGCTGGTCGACGCGGTGTTCATCGGCACGGTCCTCGCCGCCACCGCCGGGCTCATCATCCTGTTCAGGAACCGGGTCGAGCGGCTGATGGGCGCCCTGGAACGGCAGGCCGCCGTGGATACGCTCACCGGCCTGGTGACCCGGCGGGTCCTCGACGACGCCCTGTCCAGCGCCCTGTCCGCGTCCTCCACTCCCGAGGGGACGGCGCTGGTGCTGGTCGACGTGGACTCCTTCAAGTCCGTCAACGACTCGTACGGCCACCCCGTGGGCGACGACGCGCTGGTGCACCTGGCCGGCCTGCTGCGCCAGCACGTGCGCTCCGGCGACGCCGTGCTGGGGCGCCTGGGCGGCGACGAGCTGGCCGTGCTGCTGCCCGGTTGCTCGCTCGCGACCGCCGCCGAGCGGGCCGAGCACCTGGTCACCGCCGTCCGGGCCACCCCCCTGCAGCTGACCGACGGGACCCTGCTGGCGTTGTCGGTGAGCGTGGGCGTCGCGCACGCCCCGCAGCACGCCACCGAGTTGCGGACCCTCTACGCCGCGGCCGACGGCGCCCTCTACGAGGCCAAGCGCGCCGGCCGCGGCCGCGCCGTCCTCGCCTCCTGACGCCCGCGGGCGGGAACCGGAGGAGCGGCTCGGCGCGCGATCAGG
>NZ_JBFNXQ010000103.1:0-17352 GCF_041018925.1 Geodermatophilus maliterrae | reverse complement strand
ACTAGAGCGACAAGAGCCGTCGAGCGTCAGCACCCTTCCGGAACGCGGGTTGAGCGACGTCCTTCAGTAGGTCTCCAGCTTCCACGCCGGGCTGAAGCAGTCGCTCGCTTACGCGTCCAACCCACACACCCGTGAGACCGATCACCGGCGTAGCGACGAGCTTCGGGGGTGGTCGAGGGCTGCGCTGACAGCAGCTTCTCCCGGAACCCACTGAGTCGCGGCCAGCCTTCTTCCCCAGGACAGAAGCGGCGTGCCGCGAGGGGTAGGTCCGGCAAGGAAGAGAAAGACCGGAGACAAACCGGAGAATCCACCAGCAAGTCGGCGTCGCCGTCTACGCCCTCGAAAGTCCGTGGAGAAGAACTGGAGAGGAGCGGGCAAGCCTCTGAGACATGACCGCCGACCGCTCCCTCATCGCGCGGCTCGCTGCACATGAGTCGTGGGCCAACACCGCTGACCCCAGTGCGCGGACAGCCCCAGCGCGTCGTGCGCTGTTGGAACGGTTCGACCGCCAGGTCGACCCTGACGGCGTCTTGTCCCCGGCCGAGCGGGCTCGTCGGGCCGGGCACGCCCGCAAGGCCTACTTCGCACGCCTTGCCCTGCGGTCGGCACAGGCGCGACGCAAGCCCCCCACGGTGGCGAACAACGATCGCGGTGTGCTCAAGCGCGGCGAGCACCGGGCGCAGGCCACGAGCCTGCCCCCAGACAGGTCCCCTGCCGAACGAGTTACCTCCGAGTTCGAGGATCCCGAGGCGTAGCTCGCCCAGCAAGGCTCGCTGGTTGGGGCCCGGCCAGCCAACGCCGCACTTGGTGACCCCACCACCGCGACCTCGCTGCGCAGGCCGCCCCCATGGCCGAGTGCCGCTACTGAACCCAGCCGACGGACGAGGTTGTGTCGGGTTCCATCCGGAGGTCATCTCACCGACCACGAACCGCTCTCACGGACCGAGCGCCTTCCGACTACCCCGCACAGTCATGGCGATCGACGCCGCCGATGGGCATGGTGGCGTCGACGCCATTGATACAGGCGCAATCGCCCATCGCCCGCTCACGATGAGTCCGCACTGGGGGGCCAGCTCTCCAGTCTTTCCGGTGCATGGCCTCATATCCTTCGTGCTCGACGCAACAAGGCGGGGGGGCTTACGTGGTCGGGGCCGGACTTCTGGCAGCGGTTCTCTGACCGACGGGGATTAGCTATCCAACGCTTCCGAGTGACCTGCGCAATGCCTGTTGCGCACAGCGCTCATTGGTCAAGTTCTTATAGTCCCTGGGTCGTGGGTTCGAGCCCCACCCGCCCCACAGTGAGGCGTTGATCCAGGGAAACGCAGCACAGAACAGAGGACGACGTCCCGCACAGCGAAAGCCAGCCCAGTGGCCCCGGTCGGCCGTGCGGGACTTCTGCCAAAAGGCTTTGGGTGACGCGCCTCACTCGCTGTTCAAGGCCCAATTGGTCCGCCACCAGGGTTCCGCAGAAGATTGACGACCTCGAGGTCGCCGTCGCCGTCGACATGGACTCATACAGATCACCAACGGCTGCACGACGAGATCAGCCTCGTCCCGCCCGCCGAGTACGAGGATGCCTACTGCCGTCACAACCCGCCCTGGCCCCCACCGGAGTGGTTCGCTCCCCAATTCCTGAAGCTGAGCTACTGCCTCTTGAGGCTCCGCGCGCGCGAGTCTCGTCGCCACCTGGGAGATGTCGTCCCCGACCACCTCCGGGGGTCGGGGCTGGCCAGTTCGGTCGGGATTGGTGTTCTACAGGGTTAGAGGCACTCCGGCCGCGTTGACGCAGCGGTGACGCCGCCGACGTCAGGATGGGCCGCCTGCCGAGGGAGGGGCCATGCCCAAGCGTCTAGTGATCTGCTGCGACGACACCTGGAACACGCCGGACCAAGCGGCGGAGGGACGTCCCTGCCCGACCAACGTCACCAAGGTGGCCCTGGAGGTGGCGGAGAAGGGCGAGGACGGGTTGGAGCAGTGCGTCTACTACCTGCGCGGCGTCGGCACCGCACGCGGGGAGCGAATCCGCGGTGGCGCGTTTGGGGTCGGACTATCCCGCAACGTCAAGGAGGCCTACAGGGCCATCGTGGACAACTACGACCTGGGCGACAAGCTGTTCTTCTTCGGCTTCAGCCGAGGAGCCTTCACCGCGCGCAGCACGGCCGGATTTGTGCGCAACTGCGGCGTGCTAAAGCGGCAGCATGCCTCCCGTATCGACGAGGCCTACAAGCTGTACCGAGATCGAGGCGCCCACCCCGCGGCACCGAGTCCGAACTGTTCCGTCGCTCGTACTCCTACGAGCCCGACATCACCTTCATCGGCGTCTGGGACACCGTCGGTGCCCTGGGCATCCCCGTCCGAGGCCTGGGATGGCTGAACAAGCGTTGGGCCTTCCACGACACCAAGCTCAGCTCCAAGGTGAAGAACGCCTTCCACGCTCTCGCCATCGACGAGAAGCGTGGCCCCTTCCACCCGACGCTCTGGAAACCGCACGAGGACGACGTGCATCCCCCCGATCAGCGACTCGAGCAGGTCTGGTTCTCCGGTGTGCACTGTGGGGTCGGGGGCGGCTACGCCGACACCTCACTGTCCGACATCGCGCTGCTGTGGATGGTGCAGCGAGCCCAGGAGTGCCACTTGACGTTCAACCGGGACGGCTTTCCCCCGCTGCCGCCAGGGGAACCGCCCGGCGACAACCGTCCCCGCTTGGTGCCGAAGTACGACGGCCCACTCCGGGAGTCCCGTACTCGCTTCTACCGACTGTCCCTCAAGCACCACCGCAGGATCGGCGAGGACCACGCACGGACGGAGCGCGTTGCCTCGACGGCGGTCCTGCGCCATCAGCAGGATCCGTCGTACCGACCACCGCGCCTCGGCGTGTATCTCGACCGGCGCGGCCCTCGTACCGACCTCGACCCCGACTTCGACAAGATGGGCTACCGCCATCCCTGAGGTGTCCCGCCCAGTCCCCACCGTCGGTGGGGCTGTCGGTGATGGCCTCATGACCGAACCGCAGGGGATCCCCAACCCCTCACCAACGGCACGACGACCCGGGACGTCCCCGACATGATTGAAGAGCCGGCCACGGCACTGGGAACCCCCGAGCAGCGCGGTCGGCCATTCGGGGGGACGATGAACTCCCGAGACGACCAGGGACCGACAACTGCCGCTGGCCTGTCGAGCCGGCTGAAGGTCGCTCTGCGATGGCAGGCGTCGGTCTTCGCCACTGCCGCACTGGTCGGGATCTCAAGCATCGTGGCCTACTCATCGACGACGCCTCCGGAACTGCGCCTGCGCGTCCTGGGCATGCTGTTCCTCTTCGGAGCCGCCGCAGTGGTGCTCGGCGGGCTGCCAGGGTTCCTCTTCGGTGTCCCTCGCACGACGACAGCGGTGTACGACGCTGGTCGTGATGTTGCGAGCGGCGATCCCGTGCCATCGGTGACGCCCGGCAAGACGCTGCCGAACACCAACCTGGAACAGATATCAGACTGGCTGACGAAGGTTCTCGTCGGGGTGACCCTGGGGCAAGTCAGTAATATAGGACCTGCCGCAAGGCGACTCTTCAATGGGATGACCGAAGAATTAGGGGTCGACGATCCTTCTTCTGCATTCGTCGGGGCGCTCGCCATCTATGGCGCGGCGTTGGGCTTCATGTACGGATGGCTCGCGGCGCGCGTCTGGATCGCCTGGACGATAGCAGCGCTGGACGGAGGCGAATCCCATGGAACCCAATGATTGCTCACCCTCGACGCTCCTTCCGACTTTCTCGCTGAGATGCTCGTAGTCCTGTCAAGACGTCGGCGAGCAGGACCCGCGCAGAGTCCGCGACCGAGAGGGATGTTCAAGTGAGCCGCTCGGAGATGGTCGCCCTGGCCAGCGTGAAGGATGGTTTACGACCTCGTGCATGGTTAGCGGGACGGGTTGCTCGTGACGGACGGAGCAGGCTCGTGATGTGTCCAGGACGCTGGCCCGTGCCGCTGCTGTCGCCGATCGCCGCGTGACCGGACTGTCCCAGGAAGTGCTCGCCGAGCTGGTCACTGAGCTCGGGCCGAAATGGCAGACGCGCCAGGACGCGCGACTGGCCGATCGGCCGCGCCAGCGGGCGATCGGGGCGGGCGCGCGGCACCGGCTGGTGTTCATTGACCGGTTGCTGGCCACCTTGGTGCACCTGCGCCACGGAGTTACCCACGATGTGCTGGCCTGCTGGTTGGAGTCTCTCGCTCCACGATCACCCGGGCCGTCGGGGAGGGCGCCCGCTGCTGGCCGAGCGCGGCTGCACCGTGGGGGGCGGGGTCCGGCTGCGCACCCTGGCCGACGTGGTCACTCACCTGAGGGCGAGCGGGCAGGTGGGTCTGCTCGATGCCACCGAGGTGCGGGTGCGCCGCCCGGCGGCCGGTCGGGCCGGCCGGCCGGCAGCGGTTCGTCTCGGGCAAGGCGCGCGCGAACACGGTCAAGGCGCTGGTGGTCACCGACGCCGTCGGGCGGCTGCTGTTCTGCGGGCAAACCCGCCCGGGCTCCGTCCACGATCTGACGCAGGTCCGCCAGGCCGGTCTGGTCGAGCTGCTGGCCCTCATCCCCGGCGTCATCCTGCTGGCCGACGCCGGCTACCAGGGGCTGAGCACCCAGACCGCCGGCGCGGCCATCACTCCACGCCCGGCCCGGCGGAAGAACCAGATCCCGGTCTTCCCCGCCGTCGCTGCGGCGCACGAGGCCGAGCGCAGAGCTCACGCATCGCAGCGCATCCACGTGGAGCACGGCATCAGCCACCTGAAGAACTGGCGAGCCCTGTCCCGACACCTCGGCCGACGCGACCACCTCGACACGATCCTGCCCGCGGTCGCCGGCCTGGTCTCCAGCCAGGAACGAGCCCCAAGACCTGATCAGCCTCACCACCCGCCGAGAGCTTTCCCGGCCGGCACCGCCGCGTGATCGAAGAGACCCTGGCCGGGTCGACGACGGCCCGCCGCTAACCACGCACGAGGTCGTATGTCCCAGCACTCCGGCGACCATGCAGCCTGAGCGGGTGCAGGTCGGTTCAGCAGTCCGCGTAAGACTCGGGTATTCGACGACCCACGCTCCCGCGTGACCTGCGTCGACGCAGGTGAGCACAGCGCACAGGGCGTGGGCACTCATAATCCCTGGGTCGTGGGTTCGAGCCCCACCCGCCCCACACACGAAACCGCATGTCAGCGCGGTGGTCGCTGGTCGTCGAGATTGCGGATCTCGGCCGGCGCCCATGGCGCCCACAACACGCTCCGTGACCGCCTGGTCGTGGGCGGCGCCCATGCGTTCGGCGAGGGCGCTCAGGTCGTCGTCGAACAGGCCTGAGTAGACGTCGAGCGTCATCGCTGCGGAGGCGTGCCCGAGCATCCGCTGGACCGCCTTCACGTGGGCACCGGAGGCGATCAGGAGGCTGGCCGCGGTATGCCGGAGATCGTGCGGACTCACGTTCTCCGGTCCTGCTGCAGTGGCCGCCGGGTCGAAGAAGCGGCGCCGGAAGTTGCCGGACCGGAGGACTGCACCCTCGGGCGAGGTGATCACGAGGTCGTCGGGACGCTGCCCTCGCACCGGCGTGCGAGGGGCTCGGCGAGCGCGACGGGGACGGCACGGTGTGCTGCTGGTGCGTCTTCGGCGATCCGAACTCGACGGTCCCGCCGACCTCGGTGGCGCTCTCGGTGATCGTCAGCCGGCGGCGGAGGAAGTCGACGCGGCGGACGCGCAGACCGGCCAGCTCACGAAGCGCAGCCCGGTGTAGGCGAGCAGCCGGACGGCGTCGCCGTACTCCCCCGCCGCCTCGGCGAGCCGCTCGAGCTGCTCGCGGGTGAGGAAGCGCGGCTCGGCCCGCCGCACCCGAGGGAGCGGGACGCCGACCTCAGGGTTACGCGGGATGCGGCCGTCACGGACGGCGAGGGTGAGGACGAGCGCCAGGACGCGGTGCGCCTGGCGCACGGTGGCCGGCGCGAGGCCGCCGTCGCTCATCTGCGCCACCCAGGCGGCGATGTCGGCGTGGGTGACGTCGGCCGACCGCTACCGACCCCAGCGCGGGAGGACCTGCGACCGCAGCAGCGACCCGTAGCGGTAGCGCGTACTGGGCTTCAGGCCGGTCTGCGCGTCGAGCCACTGTGCCGCCCAGGCCTCCACGGTGACCCGCCCGCGCTCGGGGGCCGTCCAGGTCTGCGTGACGAGCGCGGAGGTCTGCTCGTCGAGCCACCGCTGGGCGTCGACCTTCCGCCGGAAGCGCCGCTCGTGCTGTTGGCCTCCGATGTCGCGGTACCGGGCCCGGTAGCGCTTGGTGCCGTCTTCCAGCTCGACCGTGTTGATCGACCCCGCCATGCGCGGACCGTCCCCACGAGGTGTCCCCGCGTCAACGACGCGAAGCGTTCGACTGTGGACAACGGCGCTTGTGTACTGGGTGCCGCGGCGCACCGCTCCGGGCGGCGAACGCCCGCAGCCCTGGCAGCCTGCGACGGCGCGTAGGTCGCCCGGTGCTCCTCGGCGAGCTCCGTGGAGGTGATCACGTCACCCCTCCCGCTCGACCAGGCCGCTCGCCGCTCGCCACCGTCCCTTCCGGGAGGGACCGATCCGATCGCTCCTCCACCGAGCGCGGACGCCTTCCGCTTCGGCTGCGAAGAGCCCTGCGGTCCCGTCCCGAGTCAGCGGCTCGATCGGTCTCGCGGCATGCTTCGCCGCTGTGTCGGGTGGATCGCCTCAGATGCACTCCCCCCGCGCCCGCGCACAGCCGTCACGTGATCCGAACAGGCTCACCCGGCAGAGGTGACCGCGGTTCCGTTCCGGTCGATGTGCAGCAGCTCGGCCGTCGCCTGCTCGACCGCGGCGGCGAGCACGTCGACGTCCCCGACCACCGAGGGGTCGGCGACCAGCCCGAACCCCAACCGGTCGGCGACCGACAGCACCCCCACCCGCAGCGCGTGGTGCTGCGCGACCTCGACGAGTGGCTGAACGGCGCCGACAGGCGCGTCGAGCACGGTGACCGGCCGGTCGGGTCCCCGGACATTGGACACGTTGAGCGCGAACGAGCGCCCGCTGCGCTGCAGCCGCTGCGACCATCCGGCCAGGCGGGGTGAGAGTCGCGCCAGCCGGTCCATGAGCTCGTCCAGTTGCTGGGCGTCGTGGCGGGCCTTACGTTGCGCGGTCTCTCGGCGGACGGCGAGCAGCCGCGCCACGGGGTCCGGCTCGTCCACCGGCAGGTCCACCCGGAAGTACGAGTCGCGGTTGCCGACCTCGTCGCCGTCGTGGTGCAGGGTCACCGGCACCTTCACCGTCAACCCGTGGAGCGGCCCGTGCCGGTCCTCCAGCCACCGGCGCAGCGCACCGGCCACCACCGCGAGCGCGGCGTCGTTGAGCGTCGCCCCGGCCAGCCGGCGAGCGGCCTCGCGCAGCGCCGCCACCGGTGCCACGGCGAGGGCGACCTCCCGCTCGCGGCCGACCCGCGCGTCGAACGGCGAGCGACGCAGTCCGGGGAGGAGCTCGCCGGTCAGCACACCGGGCAGCGAGGAACGTCCCGGACCGACTCCGGACGTCCGGGGGGTGTCAGTCTCGGAGCGGTGCTCCCCCGCGTCATCCGCGGCCGGCGCCGGGTCCCACAGCACGTCATCGGCCAGGCGCATGACCGTTCCGCCGTCGGCCAGGGCATGGTGCACCCGCCACACCAGGAGCGCGCCGCCGCCCGCGAGGGAGCCGAGCACGTCCATCCGCCACAGCGGCCGGCCACGGTCGAGATGCTCTCCGAACAGCCGGGCCAAGACGGTGCGCACGCCCGCCTCGTCGAGCGGGCCGGCACCGTCGACGGCCCGGACGTGCGCCGCGACGTCTACCTCGTCCGGGCGCCACACCGGCTCCTCGGACGTCCCGCTCAGGCGCCAGGTCAGCCGGGGCGCGGCCGGCAGCCGCCGGGCGACCGCGTCGCGGAGCAGCCGCAGGTCCGGGGCACCTTCCGGCAGGTGCACCACCGTGGCGGTGTGGCCGACCAGTTGGGGACCCTCCAGCGCGAGGATCACCCGGTCCTCGGCGGTCAGCGGGACCTGCACGGCAGCAGCCTGCCGGTGCGGCGTGGGTCCGGACAAGCGGAATCCCCGGTCCCCTTGCCCGTCGTCCCCGTCGCGGCGCATCCGGCCGGTGGTGCGCGAACTGCCAGGCGCCGTCGATCCGGAGCGCTCCCGACGGCTGCACGACCGTCCGCCGGTCTCGTCACGAGCCAGGATCGTCGACAGCCGACCCGGCGACCGCTACGTTGCCGCGCGTCGGCATCGACCGTGCCATGTGGGGGTGTCGTGTCCATCCGCCGAGGAGATGCCGCGACGAGGAGTGGGACGGCCCTGTCCCCGACGGAACCGCGCCCGGGACCGGGCCGTCCGTCCGCCACTGCAGCCGATCGCCGGGCCAGCGGGGCCCGATGAGCACTGAGTTCTGGCTGCACGGGTTCCCTGTCCCACGCCGGGCCAGCGCGCTGGCGGTGCAGGCGGAGGCCTGGGGGTTCGACGGCCTGCTGCTCGCCGACAGCGAGAACCTCGTGGGTGATCCCTACGTGGAGCTGGCTCTCGCCGCCCGGACGACGCGGCGGTTGCGGCTCGGTCCCGCCGTCACCAACCCGGTGACCCGCCATCCGGCGGTCACCGCGTCGGCCCTCGCGACGCTGCAGATCGAGTCCGGCGGGCGGGTAGTGGTCGTGCTCGGTCGAGGCGACTCGGCGGTCCGGCAGCTGGGCCTGCACCCGGCCACCACGGAGGAACTGGAACGGGGGCTCGACCAGCTGCAGGGCTTCCTCGGCGGGCGGGCCGTTCTCTCCGGCGGTGGGGTCGCCGCCCGCATGGGGTGGATCGAGCCCTTCCATGCGGATGAGGTCCCGGTGTCGGTGGCCGCGACA
This sequence comes from Geodermatophilus maliterrae, assembly GCF_041018925.1. Taxonomy (NCBI): domain Bacteria; kingdom Bacillati; phylum Actinomycetota; class Actinomycetes; order Geodermatophilales; family Geodermatophilaceae; genus Geodermatophilus; species Geodermatophilus maliterrae. The sequence continues at coordinate 8,471 of NZ_JBFNXQ010000103.1, read as the reverse complement.
GGTCCGACGACCATCGCGATCGGGGCCCGCCGTTGTGGGCGGGTGGACTTCACCGTGGGGGCCGATCCGCGGCGGGTGGCGTGGGCGGTCGCCGAGGCTCGGCACGCCGTCCATGACCAGGGGGCTCCGCTCTCGCTGGGCGCCTTCGTCAACGTCGCCGTCCACCCGGACGCCGCGGTGGCGCGGGACCTGGTCCGCGGCAGCGCGGCGATCTTCGCGCACTTCGTCAGCGAGGGTCCGCACGACGTCGTGCCGGACGACGACCGTGCCGTGATAGAGCGGGTGCGCGCGGCCTATGACGAGGCGGCACACGGGCTCACCACGGCAGGGCAGGCGGCACTGCTCCCCGACGCCTTCCTCGACCACTTTGCCGTCGCCGGCTCCCCCGAGCACTGCACCACCCGGCTGCGGGAGCTGATCGACCTGGGACTCGACCGGATCATCGTGGTCCCCGGCTCCCGGGACGCCGACCCCGACGTCCTGGCCGCCTCGAACGAGCTCTTCGCCGCCGAGGTCCTGCCGAGGCTCCGGACCGCGACCGGCGCGGAATGACGGACCGGATGCGCACGCAGGGCAGCCGGCCTCGCTCGTGCTGCTGAGGCACGTCGATGAAGCCGCCCGGGCGTGGCTGCGTCTCCTCCACCGGCCGTCAGATCAGGGCGCCAGGAGCGGCACCTCGGTGACCTCGATCCAGCTGTCACCACCGAAGTGCACGGTGTTGCGGCAGGGGTAGGGCGGCACGGGCATGTCGAACTGCGCGTAGCCCTCACTCGGGTCTGCACGCAGCAGGTCGATCCGGCTGGCGAGCTCGAGCCGCAGGACGTCACCGCGGCGCAGCAGCGTCGGCCCGGGCGTGAGACTGAAGCGCAGGACGACCGGCTCGTCCGGGACGAGGGGTTGTCGGCGGCCGGCGTCGATGGCGATCTCCAATGGCGTGCTGCGTCCCTCCTCCTCGGTGCGGGACACGGGACGGATCGCGCCGAGGGAAAGCTGGTGGCACTCGCCTGCGGCGTCGAGACGGGACAGCCGGGCCACGACGTAGGAGTCGATCTCGTTGCAGCTGTAGGTGAGTCGGGCGGTGACCGGACCGGCGAGCCGGGTGTCCTCCCCAACCGGCAGATCGAAGGCGAGGACCTGGTCGACCACCTCGTCCAGGCCGCCGAGCTGCGGCAGCCCCAGGGGGACGGCGACCCAGGACCCGGAGCCCTGAGTCGCCGCCTCGCGGCTCAGCCGGTGGGTGACGGCGTCCCCGTCCGGGGGCCCGAGGTACAGACGCCGGACCTCCCCGCCGGCGGGCGGGAAGGCGGTGGCGGTGTCGAAGCGCTCGGCGCCCTCGACCCAGTAGCGCACGTGCGGCTGCTCGGCGTAGCCGTTGTCGGTGCCGCGCAGGACGTGGTCGAAGAAGGCCAGCGCCTCGCCCTGCCACGAGTAGACCGGCAGGTCGTACGCGGGCGGGGCGAGGATGAGCCATCGGGAGTCGGCACGTGTCCCCGCGTTGGCGACCAGGTCGTAGCAGCCGAACTGGTGCAGGTTGAAGTACCCGAGGTTCTGCACGACCGTGAAGGGCACCTCGACGTCGCCGAGCGTGGCAGTGGGGCCCTCGGGAATCGTCGCCTGCGCGCGCGTCTTCTCGTCGAACATCCAGGCCGCGTAGATGCGGCGCATGAACTCCACGGGCGTGGCGGTCTCGAAGGACTGGAACATCCCCGACACCCGGTGGTGGACCAGCCGCTCGAGCAGCGGGTGCAGCGGGCCGTTGGTGACCTGGCTGAGGAGCGCACGACGGTCCGGTGACAGGCGCTCGTCGTAGCTCTCCTGCGCGTAGTTCGCACCCATCCAGATGGCGACGAAGAACCAGGCAGGTACTCCGGCGAAGTGGACCAAATGGCGCCACAGGTCGGTCGACACCTCGTTGCAGAACAGCGCCCTGAGCGCCGGCGGCTTGCGCGCAGCGACGCTGAGCTGGGACACGGCGTAATAGGAAGTGCCGAAGAGGACGACCTCCCCGTTGCACCACGGCTGCTCGGCTGCCCAGGCGATGACCGCCTCGTGGTCGTCGACGTCCTGCGGATCGAAGAACATCACCTGCTCGCCGGTCGAGCGGCCCATCCCCCGGCGCTCGACGACGACGGGGCAGTAGCCGCGGTCGGTGAACACCGGCGGTGAGCCGATCTCGTTCGAGCCGGCCGGGATGCCCGCCGTGGCCTTCTCGGTGGCGTAGCCGCCGAAGGAGACGACGGCCGGATAACGGCCCGGTGCTCGGGGGACGTAGACGTCGGCGTGCAGCTCGGCGCCTCCGGCGACCGAGACGCGCTGGTCGACCAGCACGCGATTCCCGAGCCCTTCCATCGCAACGGCGCGTGGTTCCCATCCGGCGTACTGCCGGCCGGCGGTCGAGCCCCTGAGGGGGATGTGCGTGCTCATGCCGGTGCCTCTCCTGGGTCGGTGCTGCGGGCGGTGTGGGCAGTCAGGTGCAGTCCTGTTCGGTGCTCAGGCCGGTGAGCAACTGGGTGAGGACCTGCTCAGCGCGGCCGCGGAACGCCTCTGCACCGGTGGCCAGGGCGAGGACGGCGATGCCGGTGGAGGTCGCCTGCAACAGGGCGAGTGAGGCCTCGGTCGGCTCGGCGCCGAAGGAGGTGATCAGCTCGGCGCCGAGTGGAGCGATCCCGGCGCCCAGTGCGGCAAATGCGCGGCGTACTCCCGGGTCGGCATCGGCGCTCTGCGTGAGCGCCGTCAGGATCCGCGTCTGACGGGGGTCGAGGAGCACGTCGACGAGGCCGGTGACCTTCGCCGCCGGTTCCTCGGCCGACACCGCCGCGCGCAGGGCCTCGATCCGTCGGCGCACGGCCTCGTCGGCAACATCGAGCAGCAGGTCGGCCCGCGTGGGGAAGTAGTACGTGAGATGGCTCTGTCGCAGCCCGGCACGCCGGGCGACCCGCGGCTGGGTGAAGCCGCTGAGCCCCTCCTCCTGGATGACGTCGAGCGCTGCCGCCACGATCGCCTCCCGCCTGGCTGACACGTGGGCCTCCTGGTTGGTTACCTAACCAAGGTGACGGAGCGCTGCCGTGCTGACAAGAGCCGGAGACACGGCGCGGCATCCGCGCTCCACCTGGCACGGATGACCCGGAGGACGTTCAGGCGACCGCGTCACCACGACAGGCGCTGGGAGCCGTTTCGGCCGCCGTCCCGCCCGCTGTCAGCGATCACGCGCGGCCTGCGTCCTCGGGTGCCGACCGCCGACGGCGTGCGGCCATCGCGGGAACCGTCGGCGCCGACACGCCTCGGGCCAGATGACAGGGCTGCTTCAGCTATCGAAATGGGCCTCCAGGCTAGGAGGAGAGAGGAACGTCCATGGCTCCCGGTCGGTCCCCACCGGGGCTCACTGGACGCCAGCGCCACTACGTCCCGGCACTCCGGCGGACCGTGCCGCCTGAGCGGGTGCAGGTCGGTTGGAGCGATCTGCGTAAGACCCCAGTATTCGACGACCTACGCTCCCGCGTGACCTGCGTCGACCCAGGTGAGCACAGCGCACAGTGCGTGAGCACTCATAATCCCCGGGTCGTGGGTTCGAGCCCCACCCGCCCCACCAATGAATACCAAGGTCAACAGCGTGCCGCTTGATCTTTGATCTTGAGGTTCGGGTCCCGCGCCCACACGGTGCCCACAGTTCGCGAAGTCTTGAGGGCGTCGTGTGCGGCATCAATGTGCTCTCGAGGGGGTCTGGCGTCTCCCATGACTCTCAGCGGGCCTGCACCGGGTCGCTTCGGTACGCCGTCAGTGCGGCGGCGTCATCGTTGGTCATTCGGCGCAGCACCAGATGCTCGGTGGCGGCCAGGATCTCCGCGGTCCTAGTGCTCTGCTCGTTGGGGTATCGAATGCAGGGCGTCAGGCGTCGCGTCGGTGCAGCGTGACGGCGGCCGCCGCGAGAGGGACGACAGCGTAGGCGGCCATCACGATCAGGCTCGCTTGTGTGGAGAGGTAGGCACCTTGAGTCTCGGCTGCTCCGGTGGTCAGCAACGCCGAGGACGCCGGCAGCGGTAGGTAGCTGACGATGGTCTCTACCCAGTCCAGGCGGATGAAGCTGAGGATGCCGGGCAGCAGCAGCAGCACGGTCAGGGCAGCGGTCAGGCTGGCAGCGGTGGAGCGTAGGAGCGTGCCGACGCCCAGCGAGAACAGGGCGGCGGCGATGAGGGAGTAGAGGGCGCCGCCGAACACGCGCCAGGAGCCCGGGTCGTCCAGCGCTGGGACGAGGTCGTACTGCGAGAGTTGGGGCATGGTGAGGACGTAGGACAGGGTCACGCCGACGAGGGTCACGACGACGGTCAGGACGACCAGGGTGAGGGCTTTGGCGGCAAGGACCGGGATCCGGGTCGGGACTGCGGCGAACGTGGAGCGGATCATGCCGGTGGCGTATTCGCCGGTGATGAGCAGGGCGCCCAGGACGGCGATGGTCAGCATCCCGAACTGGAATCCGCTGGAGATGACCTCGGCGCCGTGCATCTGCTCGACGCCCGGGGCCAGTGCGGGGTCGTCGGCCATGGCGTTCAGGGACGCGGCGGCGGCCAGGGCCACCAGCGTGATCACTGCGACGGTGGAGGCCAGCGCCCACCACGTCGAGCGCAGGGACAGCAGCTTGATCCACTCCCCGCGCATGACCCCCGCGAAGGTGGGCTGCACCTGCGCGGCGGCGGGCGGGGTGGCGGCGTGTGAGGTCGTCGGGGGGTCGGCGGTCAGGGTGCTCATCGGTTCTCGGTCTTCGCGGTCCTGGAAGTGGTGGGGGTGGTGTGGGCGCAGTACTCGACCGCGTCCTGTGTCAGGCTCATGTACGCCTCCTCGAGGCTGGCGCGGCACGGGGACAGCTCGTGCAGCAGCAGCCCGTTTCTGAAGGCGACCTCGCCGACGCGCTCCGCGGTGCTCCCGCTGACCTCGAGCATCCCGGCCTCGAGCGAGGTGACGGTCGCACCGTTGGCGGCCAGAGCGGCGGCGAGCTCACCGGCGCGCGGGGAGCGCACCCGCACCGCGCCGCCGCCGACGGAGTCGATGACCTGCTGGACCGAGCCGGCGGCGATGATGCGACCGCGGCCGATCACCAGGAGATGGTCGGCGGTCTGGGACATCTCGCTCATCAGGTGAGAGGAGAGGAAGACGGTTCGTCCATCGGCGGCCAGGGCACGCACGAGCTCGCGGACCCACTGCACGCCCTCGGGGTCGAGCCCGTTGACCGGCTCGTCGAGGATGAGCGTCCTGGGGTCGCCCAGGAGGGCGGCGGCGATGCCCAGGCGCTGGCCCATGCCGAGGGAGAACCCTCCGACGCGCTTGGTCGCGACCCCGGCCAGGCCGGTCATCTCGATGACCTCGCTGACCCGGGAGGCCTTGATGTTGTGGGTGGCGGCCATGGAGCGCAGGTGCGAGCGGGCGCTGCGGCCGGGGTGCACGGCGCTTGCCTCCAGCAGGGCGCCGACCTCGCGTAGCGGGGCACGGTGCTGCCGGTAGGGCATGCCGTTGACGGTGACGGTGCCCGACGTCGGCCGGTCCAGTCCCATGATCATGCGCATGGTTGTGGACTTGCCGGCGCCGTTCGGGCCGAGGAACCCGGTGACGGCCCCGGGCGCGATCGTGAAGCTGAGGGAGTGCACGGCGGTGGTGCCGCCGTAGCGCTTGGTGAGCTCGCGTGCCTCGATCATGACCGGGACCTCTTCTGCGGATGGGGTGGGACGGAGTGCTCAGCAGCGGACGCTGAGGCAGGTGACCGTGCCCGCGGGTGGCGCGAGCGAAGGACGGTCGGGCCCCGGGGCGGGCAGTCAGGCCTGCTGCGGCGTGCGGAGCGGCTCGCTGTCGAGGCGGGCTGCCAGGGTCGCCGGTGATGCGGTGCGGCGTGGCCAGGTCCAGGCGGAGCGCAAGATGAAGGCCAGGAGCAGCAGCTCGATTCCGATGGAGAGGCCGTAGAAGAAGGCCCAGTCCCAGGACTCACCTAGCGCGTTGATCATCGAGTAGGGGATGTAGAGCGATGCAACGACGAGGTTCGTGGCGCGGTTCACCCGGGCGGGAAGCGTCATGGAGAGCATCACCATCAGGGCCGGGATCGCCACGGACGCGAGCATCATGGTCAACAACGTCGGGCTGATGTCGAGCACAAAGATAACGCCGGCGCGGAGGTCGTCGATGACGCCGGGCTTGTGTAGGTGGAAGTAGTCGACGTAGATGTACAGGAACATGAGGCTGGTCCATGCGGCTGCGAGTTTGGCCTGCACGGGCATGCGCAGATCTTCCAGCGCGCTGCGGGATGGCGGATTCTCTCGTGCGGTGTGGGATTGAGGCGTTCTCATCACAAGGCTCCTTGGCTTGATCGGGTGGGTGCTTCCACCTTCACGGATGCCGGCGGCGGGCACATCAGCCCCGGAGCCTGATTCGACCTGGCCGTTCGCACAGCCGGGCTCTCGTACTTTCGGCCGATACCCCGAGCACGCGGGCTGCCTAGGCTGATCAGATGGCCACCAGCGCACTCCACGCGCTGTGGGTCGAACCTCGACCCACGAATGCCCCGGACCGGGGGCCGCGGGACTGGGCCTTGGTCGCAGCAATGGCCGGCTGGTCCCTCGTGGAAGCGGTGCTTCGCCAGGACCTGGCGCCGCGCCCGCTGCTGCTGCTCGACACGCTCGCGCTCCTCGGCCCCCTGCTGTGGCGACGCACGCACCCGCTCGTCGCAGTTGTGGTCTCCTTCGGCACGTTGACGATCGTCGACAGCGTCAGAATCCTCACCGAGTCGCACGGCGGCCTGCTGAACAGCGTGTCCGCGGCGCTGATCCTGGCCTACGCCCTGTTCCGGTGGGGCTCCGGTCGGGAAGCCGCAATCGGCCTCGGCGTCATCCTGCTCTGGCAGCCCATCACCACCGTCGCCGACCCCACCAGCCTGTTGGGCACGGTCGGGGCGTACGCGTTCTTCCTGTCCGCCGCCGCGCTCGGCGCCGCGATCCGCTATCGCGCGAAGTTCCGCATCCGCGACATCGACCAGGCCAAGGCCCGCGAGCGCGAACAGCTCGCTCGCGAGCTCCACGACACCGTCGCCCACCACGTCTCGGGCATCGCCATCCAGGCCCAAGCAGGACGTGCCATCGCGGCCTCCCAGCCCGAGCGTGCCGTCGAGGCCCTGGCCGTCATCGAGGACGCAGCGACCCGCACCCTCACCGAGCTGCGCGCCATCGTCGGCGTGCTCCGCGCCTCGCAGGACACCGAGTTCGCGCCGCAGCCCGGCGTGGCCGAGGTCGAGCAGCTCGCCACCGATGGCCAGGCCCGTCCCTGCGTCGAGGTGACGCTCTCCGGCGAGTTCGACGACCTCAGCCCGGCGGTCGGGGCCGCGATCTACCGCCTGGCCCAGGAGTCCATCACCAACGCTCGACGGCACGCCCGCCACGCGACCCAGGTCACCGTCGCCGTCACAGGCGACGCCGACCGGGTACGGCTGACCGTCGACGACGACGGCTCCGCCGCTGGCGGCCGCGCCCCAGCGGGCTACGGCCTGGTGGGCATGCGGGAACGCGCCTCACTGCTCGGCGGCACCTTCCACGCAGGCCCCGCCGCCGAGCGGGGCTGGCGGGTAGAGGCCGTCCTGCCCCGAACCGGGACGCCACGATGAGCATCAGGGTCCTCATCGCCGACGACCAGCCCATCGTGCGCACCGGGCTGACGATGCTGCTCGACGCCCAACCCGACATCGACGTGGTCGGCGCGGCCGCCGACGGGCGCGAGGCAGTCCGCCTGGCGCTCCAGCTGCGCCCCGACGTCGGCCTGTTCGACATCCGGATGCCCCTGATGGACGGCATCGAAGCCACCCGACGCCTCGCCGGCCCCGACGTCACCGACCCCCTGCCGATCGTGGTCATCACCACCTTCGACCTCGACGAGTACGTCCACGGGGCGCTCAAAGCCGGCGCCCGCGGGTTCCTGCTCAAGGACGCCGGACCCGCCCTGCTGACCCAGGCCATCCACGCCGCCGCCGACGGAGACGCACTGATCGCACCGAGCGTGACTGTCCGGCTGCTCGCAGCGTTCGCCCACGCACAGACCTCATCACCGAGGCAGCCGATAGAACCGCTCACCGCCCGCGAGGAGGAAATCCTCCTGCCTGTGGCCCAAGGTCGCACCAACAACGAGATCGCCAGCGAGCTCTACATCACCCCCAGCACCGTCAAAGCCCACCTCGCCAGCCTCATGCGAAAGCTCGGCGCCCGAAACCGCGTCGAGGTCGCCATGTGGGCCCACGAGACCGGCCGCATCTGACGCCGCAAAGGCTCCCGCCGCCGTTTGCCGCACCGGTATTCCGCGTAGTTCAGTGCGGAAATGACCCTTCGCCGGCCGTGGGGCCGGGTTGCGACGGCTGGAGGTGTCCTCGTCCCCGGCTCCGGACAGTGCGGTTGCCAACCGGCCCGGCGATGCTTGTCGTCCACACTTCCCCAGGCGCTTCCCACAACCCG